>DATFFX010000370.1:0-4478 GCA_035249825.1 Gemmatimonadales bacterium
GGTCCAACTCTCGAATTCCGCATCGAATGCCTCGCGCCGGGACTTGCGCACAGCGGCATCCGGCCCTTGATCAATAATGAGCTGCGCCGCTTCCTCCATAGGAACGCCTAGCACCTTTGCTGTGGCCATAGTGCTGGCCACGCGCTCCCCCACCTCCATCCGCGAAGCTGCCGCGTATGACCTATCCTGCACAGCTCGCAGGTAGGCAGCGGCGGTAGCAAGCTGGGTCGGCTCCTCCATACGCTCCGCCCGCGCCAGCAGGTTGGTGCCTTGCGACGGTGCAATGCCCGCCCGTGTGGTGAAATCCACAAGGTGTGCCGCTGCTTGGTCGGGCTCCACCGTCTGGGCCTCCGCCGCATAGGCTATGTCAGCCTCCTTCTGGCTATTGAGGCCGAAGCCCAATGCCAGCCGGCCCATGATGTTGCCGAGTTCGAACTGCCCCTCCAAGAGGTCCGCCTTCTTGCGCTCGGCAGCCACCACAAGGGAGGCGCGAGTGTCCGGTGCAAGGCTGCCGACACCGAACAGGTCTTCGGTGCGGTCGATTATCGCATTGAGGTCGGCGGGGCTGTCGGCGCGTTCAATTCCAATGCGCAAATCGCTGGCAGCAATTGCCCCAGCACGCATTGCCTCGGCTCTACGTCGCGCTTCCTCCTGCCGGATGGTGTCGCTGATCGACGCCGATAGGGCCGCCCGCTTGTCGGCGGGAAGATCGGTGAAGGCTGCCAAGTTGCTGAGTTGCTGCTGTATTCCTTGCAGCCCCGCTATGTCATTGTTAGCCGCCGCCGCATCCACAAGGGTGCCCACTCGGCGTACAGCACCGCGTTGCGCTGTATCCGCTAAAAGCGCATCAGCATCGCCTGGCGACACCAGAGGATTGTTCTGGGCCGTGTTCTCCAACGACCGTTGCAGTTCACTGCGCAACCCAACGAAGTCAGCTTCGGAGCGGGCACCGGCCAGCCTTTCCTCGTAGGCCGCCGCGAGCGCAGCCGCATCATCTGCTCCCTCCTGCGCCGCCCGTTTCGCGATCGCGCTGCGGGTGCTGATCTTCGACCGCTCCCCCAGCAACATGAGGTCGCCCGTGGCCTCGGGCAGCCCCACCTCATTCGCTTCCTTTTCCAACCGCCCGATGATCTTGGGGAACTGCTCATCCCAGATGGTGCGGGCCTGGCTGGCGGTGCCCGCCGCATCGACCGCGTTCTCCAGCTCCCCGAGCTGCCGCACCGCGCTGAGCTGGAGCTTGGTCTGGGCGGCGGCCCGCTCCTGCTGCACGATGTGCTCGGCGACCGACAGGCCGATCTCGCTCAGGGTGTTCCCGAAGTCCACTAGGGGGCTCTTGAGCGCCGGCATCGTCGGGGCCGGCTGCACCGTCCCGTAGGTCACGCGCGCCGCCGAGACCTCACGCGGGCGCGGCGCCCCGATAACCGGCCCCGGCCCTCCAGGTGTCCGTGGCCCCGGAATGCGCGGCATCAGACCCTCCCGTACAGGCCGACGCGCGGGCTGAAGTGGCCACCCGCCAGGGAGCGCGCGGGCACCCGCAGCGACCCCCCGCCGCTAGGGCGATTGATGAGGGTGCGAAACGTCGGCGACTGCCCCAACGTCATGCCCAGGCCCGCGACCCCCGAGAGGCCCGTGCCGATCGCCCCGAGGACGCCCGCCTCCCGCGCTGCGCCAGCGACATCTTGGCCAACGCTCTGGGCGGCGGCCCCGCTCCGCAGCAGCTCCGATGCCGTCCTCGCACCCGCCGCACGTTCGGCGGCGGCTTGCCGCACGAACTCATCGGCCGTCATCTCCTCGATCGTGGCACCGGCCAGCCGCGCCCGCGCCCGCGCTTCCCCATCCGCGATGATGAAGAGGCGCTGCTGCTCATCCTCAAGGGCGGCATCCGCAATCACATCGGTGAAGGAGCCCGAGATGGTGAAGCCGCTCGCTCCGATCGCGGACACACGGGCGCCCATCTCCCGCCGCGCCTGGCGCTCGGCGATCCCCGCCTCGACAGATGCCCGACGCCGCTCCAGGGCCGCGAGACGGCGCTGCTCCGCCGCCTGCTGCTGGGCGATGCGAGCGTTGAACTCGGCGGCTCGTGCGGCCTCGGCCGCCTGTGCCATGACGTTGGAGGCGTTCGCTTGGGCGGCCCGCGCCTGCTCGGCTCCCTGCGCCTTGGCGGCCTGCGAGGCTTGCTGTGCTTGGGAGAGCTGCCCATAGATGGACAAGCCGGTGCCGGCCACCGCCGTGGCGGCGGTGATCCCGAGCAAAACCGCAGGTGCAACGGCCATCTAGTACACTCGCGCAAAGCAGATGTGGTCTCTGCCCTCGGGGTCGTATTTTACATGCTTACCCTCAACGGTGAAACCCAAATGGAAGGCCCAGGAAAGGCCCTGTGGGAAGTCAGTACACACCGTGGTTTGGATACGGTGCCAAATCTGGTTTTCGTCGAGGTGGCGGCGCACCGTCCTCGTGGCGAAACGGAGGCGTGCGACACCAGTGGGCACCGCGAGGATCGCCCAGCCGTGGCCTACCCCGTTCCACATGGGGATGATGCCACCGGCCCCGATTACTTCCCCTCGATCTGTGCAGGCAAACCCCTCCCCCACCAACAGGGCCTTCCGCACCTCGGGCTTCTTGAGATTGACGCCGGCCGTGTGCGGACGGGTGTTGAGGGCAAGGAGGTGGTGCTCCGCGAGGGGGATGATGTCAGGAGCCATTGACCTCACACCGATGCAGTCTTAGGAGCCATGCACACTGCCCTCCATGACGATGGCCAAGACGGTGCATGGGAGGGGTTGGTCGGACACGACCCGCACCCGCGCCTGCTCCTCGTAGGAGCTGGAGAGCGAGAGCGACTTCACCCCGTTGAACAGCTCTACGGGGGTGTCCATCGGGTCCGAGGGCACGCGGAACGGAATGCGGTCGAGCACGCCGATCTCGGGGCCGATCAGGGCACCGACCGTCTCGGCCAGTATCACATGGACTTGGTGGATGCGCTTGGTCTTGCCGAGGGAAATAAACGAGCCCTCTCGGTTCGGCGCTTCCAGGGGCATGGTGCGGGTTTCCGCACTGTAGCGAAGTCCGACCTGTACCTTGGAGGCGGAGCGGTCCAGCGTGACCGCTCCACCGCTCACAACTTTGTCGGGGTGGGTGGCGCCATCCGCCAGAACCCCAACGGTCTCTCCCTCCAGGTGTGTGAGCCCGGAGACGGTCGTGGTGGGCACGCCATCGTAGGTGAGGGCGCCGTCGAGAAAGAATGCCTCCTCTATGGTGTGGAGCTGGGCGTCGAAGGGTTCCTCCATGAACTCGACGTACTGCACTGTGTTGCCGTCGATGGTGCGCTCAACCAACATCCATAGTTGGTTCTGTGTATCGTGCTGGATAACTGCGATATCAACGACGTTGGCTCCAGCCCCCGCAATGGTGTGGTGGTGCCACGCAATCACCTTTTGTTCTTTGTCGAAGGTGAAGCCGGCAAGCGTTCCATTGGTGAGGAGAGCCCACACGGTCTGGATTGGGGCCTGCGAGAACGCTAGTCGCTTAACGCCCAGGCGGAACAGATGTTCCGAGAGGATGGTGATGTTGTTTGCGGAGAACACATCTTCGTCGAAGTTAAAGGCGCTCTCTCGGATCGCCGTCTGGCCACTTTGAACATACAGTGTGGAGCTGCCTACCCGTGTCGGCAAGATAGCGTCGTCAGAGCCCCAACTGCCTTGTGGCACCAGCTCCGCATTTAGCGGGGAGATGCCCGTGGTGTCGTCGGCTGAGCGGATGATCCAGCTCTCTCCAGTGGTTCCCAATAACAGGCCACGATGGGAGCTGACCATCCATGCGATAGCATTCACTTGATTACTGTCGATTGTGAGGGTGATCGCGTTATCGTCGCTGACCGTTCCATCACTAGCGCTGGGCTGGAAATTCCTGAAGTTGGAGACCCTGCTTGCCCACAGAGTTTGGGGCTGTGAGGTGGTGCGGCCGAACCACAGCCTTCCCTGATGGAAAACGCAAACTTCGGGCCACCCGGTGGTGTCGGACCAAGCCCCGAGGCGCCACTCGGTGGTTGCATCCGTGCCGGATGGGTCGCTGCTCTCAATCGTGGCAGTGACAGTAGTGGAGCTGGTGCGGGCGGTGATCGTCAACCATTCCCACTGCCCATTGGGAGCGAGCCAACGTATGATGCGCCCCACATCGGTTGTGAGGAACCCTTGGTTGTTGTTGATGCCCGTGGTGCTGCTTGCGGTGACGGTGACCGAGCCGGTAGTGCCGCTCAGTGTCAGGGTGGTCGCTGTAGTGTTGGTGTCGAGGTATGGGCCGTCTCGGAAGGAGAAGTCAACAAAGACGAATGTATTGGCACTGGTTCTGCGAAGCTCTCGGGGGTGTGTATCAAAGTGGGTTAAGAACAGAATATCGGCACTCTGCGTCCACTTCAAGTGCCGCGAAGAACTGTAGGGAGACACGACTGCGACGGGTGTGCCAGGCGGGTTCTCCAACCG
>DATFFX010000371.1:0-2261 GCA_035249825.1 Gemmatimonadales bacterium
CATGCCGACTTCGCCGATCTCGGCACCGACCGAGACGGCCACGCCGTCAGGCTCCTGCTGCCGGATGAACGCGGTAATTTCAGCAGCATGCTCGTAGTTCAGCCGCTGCTGCTCTTCGAGTGTCGGCTGCGACAGATCCACCAGCGTGGAGGTGTCCACATCGATGTTATAGAACCCAGCCCCAACCTCCTCGGCGATGAGCTTCTTCACCTCCCCCACTTCTCCAGCGGGATTGGCCTGATACTTCTTCTGGTTTACCTGGCAGTGATCGCCCTGAATGAAGAGCGGCAAGGTGTACCCCTCCCGCAGCGCTGCCCCGATCATGACGGCGACGTACTCTGCAGGACGCTGCTCGGTATAGGCGATCTCGGATCGGGCAATCTCCAGGATGATGGCGCCCGCCTTGCCGGCCCGGGCCGCACGGAAGATGGCGCGCGCGGTATCATAGGCGAGCATCCGGACGTTCATGGCGGGAACCGTAAACCCGCCGCATTCACCGCGTCCTCTCGCCATGTACAGCTCGTGGATCGAAGCGGGTCGCGCGCCGGTCACCTGCCCGAGCTCCCACAGGAGCCAGCGGGCTGCCTCTCGTTCGTCGCCGGTCCCGAACACGGCCTGCCAGACCAGACGGTCCGTCGCGGGAGTCCTCAGCTTGGTCTGGTCTCTAACCTGAACGCCGCCGGGGACGAGCTCCAGACTACCCCCGTAGAGATCGATCACCCGCTGTGTTGCATCAGCCATCCACGTCTATCCTCTTGAAGGCAGTGCCTATACGCTTTCAGCCAAAGGTAGGCCCGGAATTGGAGGCCCGCAACGCGGACCCGAGACAGCCCGGGAGCAGACCGACTCCCGTCAGGCCGTGAATCAGCTGCTCAGACTTCATCGCTTCCATCCGCCTGCTGCTCGGCTTGGGCCTCATACCCCGGCCTGCCCAATGCCGCGTATGTCAGCCGTTTACCGAGCTCCACACCGGGCTGATCGAATGGATCGATGCCATACCATGCCCCCGCATAACCGGTAGCGATCTGGAAGAACATGATAGTCTCGCCAATAGTCACTGCGGTCAGGTCAGGCAGGCTCAGCGTGCAGCTCATCCGGCCCATTTGGGCCAGCGCAGCAGAGGTGGCGTGATACTCCGCGCGAAGCAGTTCGCCTAACGTGCGCCCCTGCAGATATTCCAGATCGGGTGAGACGCGCCGCCCGGATTGCGCCGACTCGCCAGTGCTGCCAGGTATGGATACGTCCACCCCCAGATCATCCACTGTCAGGAAGGTGATAACTTTATCGAACGGACCTTCCATGAAGAGCTGAACCTGACTGTGCTGATCGGTGGCCCCCACCGCTCCCACCGGTGTTGGCCCCACATTGACCACCTTTCCATCTCGATCCACGCGTTTTCCCAGACTCTCGGCCCACAACTGACGGTACCACTCGGCCAGCTCGCGCAGCCGGTCGGTATAAGGCATCATCACGTGCACCCGGGCGCCCAGATTGGTGTCGGCATCCCAGTGCAGCGCCGCATAAAGGGCTGCAGGATTCTGGAGCAGATCGGGGGCATCGGCCCGCTGCACCGCTGCGCCCGCGCCGGAGAGCAGTCCTTCTATGTCGATACCAACCAGCGCTGCCGGCAGCAGCCCCACCGGCGAGAGCACACTGAAGCGGCCACCCACATCGGGCGGCACATCGAGCGACGCAATGTGCTCGTGCTGTGCCAGGTCACGCAGGGCACCGCGAGCAGGATCGGTGGTGAACACCAGGTGGCGCGACGCCGCGGAGCCGAGGGCATCATCCAGCCAGCGGCGCACGACCAAGTATTGGGCCATTGTCTCCGCTGTGCCGCCGGACTTGCTGATCACATTGACCAGCACTCTTCGTGGGTCGATGCGTTGGAGTGCGGCCGCCACGGTCGTCGGATCGACGTTCTCGAGGATGGTGAGTCGGGGAAAGAAGTCGCGTCCCTCATCATCCCACTCGTTCCACGCCGGCCGGCGCAATGCGTTGAGCAAAGCCTTGGTTCCGAGGGCGGACCCGCCGATGCCGAGCACAAGCACATGATCGTGAGCCTGGCCCAGGCCTTCGGCGAAAGTCTTGATCCGGCGGACTGTTGCTTCCTGGTCCACCAACTGGTAAAACCCGTACTCGCCCGCCGCACGACGCTCACGTACAGCTGCCCGCACCGCGTCGAACCCACTCGCGAGCACGGCCAGGCGCCCACGGCTCAGTCCGTGGTCACCGTCGAGCCGGTTCTGAAACATCCGCCC
>DATFFX010000372.1:0-3994 GCA_035249825.1 Gemmatimonadales bacterium
GGAAGAGCTCAATATCTGAGCTTGGCGACAATTTTCCCTTTGTGATCCAGCCCCTATCGCAGTTGTAAATCTCGAGGTACCTTATCGCGGCGCGGCTGCAGGTAGCGCAGCCGAACACCCTAAGAAGATGGCCCGCGGCACATGGACACTGCGAAAGAGACCCTCAAGCGGGCAGGGTCCCTTCGCTCGAGGAGCACACGTATGAGACATCTGTTGATCTTGGCCGCCGCGGCCTTTCTCGCGGTAGGCTGCCACCAGCGTACCGAGGACGAAGCCGGCGCCGCGCCCGATCAGGGCGATCCCACGGTAACCGCCACGGACACGAGCACCACTGTCGAGACTGACAGCACCATGGGCCAGCTCCCGTCGGAAACCGACACCAGCTTCGTTACGCCCGACACCATGCCCACTGATCCGGGAATGACTACGGACACGGTAGGCGCACAGGGTGAAGTCCAGATGGACGACACCACCTCCGCCGATACCTGGACCGATACCACCACTACCGAGACCACCACCGACACCACCGCGGCTGATACCTACGACACCACTGCTGACACTACGTCCCAGCAGTAAGCCGCACACCATCAGCAAACGACCCCGGTTACCCGGGGTCGTTTTGTTTTGTGGCACTATCCCCGGAATGTGATCCGTGACCTAGTGCAGGAACGGCCGCTAACCCCAAGTTTGAGCCGCAAAATCGCGAAACGGCCTCGGCGGCATTCGATGGCCCAAGCTGCCAACGGACATGAGGAGTGCGGACGTATGAACAAAGTGCTAATTCTTGCAGCGATGGCTGCTATATCTCTGGCCTGCACCCGGGCCGAGGAAGAGGAGATGGGCGCCGCGCCGGAACAAGGCGATACCACGGCGGTGACGCATGTGATCGACAGTGCCCGGACGGGTCCTCCGGGGGTAGGCGGCCGCCCGGGCGATGCGACGATAACCACGGATAGCGTTGGCGTGGACAGCGCTCTGACCGATGACGTGGTTCCTGACACGCTGTGGGCGGGAGACACCATTCCCGAGTGGACTTCGACTCCGCAGGATACGCTGGGGCCACAGGATACGGGCATGGAGGACACCAGCACGACCATGCAAGGCGACACCGCGGTGATGCATGGTGACAGTGCCATGACGGAGCATCCTGTGCCTGATACGACGACCGCTCAGTAGGATCATTCGGTTCGTGGCGCAGCACCTGGGCCCCGGATAAACTCCGGGGTCTTTTGCGTGGAGCAGCGGATGGTGCTGGAGGTGACCCGAACCTATCTGGAGATGAGATCGCCGAATGAGCTATGTGCGGCTGCTGCCCCGAATCCTGCGCCGCGAATCGAGCGGCTCCCGCAATGTTCGCCCGACATGTTTCGCTTTCTATACGCCGAGGTGGGCCGGGCATTTCGCTGGACCGACCGGATATCCTGGTCCGATGAGCAGGTGCAACGTCACCTGTCGGACCCCCGGACCTCCATCTGGCTCATGTGGGGGGAAAACAGTCCGGCAGGGTACTTCGAGCTGCGAGAGCACGAGGAGAGATCGGTCGAGATCGCGTATTTCGGCTTGCTGCCGGCTTTCATCGGCAGAGGATGGGGCAAGTATCTCCTCACCGAGGCGGTGCTGGCAGCGTGGTCGCTCTCGCCGACGCGGGTGTGGCTTCACACCTGTACCCTCGACCATCCGGCCGCACTGCCCAACTACCTGAAGCGGGGCTTCCAGGTGGTGCGGGAGGAGGTTTATACGGTAAGCGGGTAAGCGGGTAAGCGGGGAAGCGGGGAAGCGGGGCAGTCAGGAGCGTAGTAACCATTGTCATCCTGAGCGCAGCGAAGAAGCCAGAGTTTCGGTCCCCTCGCTTCGCTCAGGGTGACAATCTTTCACCACCCCGATCCCCCGCTACCCGCTTAGACCCGCTCGAACCGTGCAGTGAAATGCCGCAGCAGTGGTGCCTGCTCGACAAAACGATACCCCGTCACGGCTGTCCGCCGCTGCCAGACTTCCAGGATGGCCTCCACCACGTAATCGATGTGGCTCTGCGTATACACCCGCCGGGGTATCGCCAGACGTACCAGCTCCATGGCGGCAGGTGTCTCTTCGCCGGTCTCGGCGTTTCTGCGCCCGAACATCACCGTGCCGATCTCTACCGCGCGTATACCGGCCTCGATGTAGAGCTCGGCTACCAGAGCCTGGCCCGGAAGCTCCAGCGCTGGTATCTGGGAGAAGAATGCCGCGGCGTCGATGTAGATGGCGTGGCCGCCCGGCGGCTGAACAATGGGCACGCCTGCCTTCGAGATGTGCTCACCGAGGTAAGTAGTCGAGGTGATCCGATAGAGCAGGTAATCTTCGTCGAGTGCCTCGAGCAGCCCCACGGCGATCGCGTCGAGATCGCGGCCCGCCATTCCACCGTAGGTGGGAAAGCCCTCCGTCAAGATCAGCAGGTTTCGCTCTTTCGAGGCCAGCGTTTCATCATTGGTGGCAAGCAGGCCGCCGATATTCGCCAGGCCGTCTTTCTTGGCTGACATGGTACAGCCATCGGCATAGGAGAACAGCTCGCGCGCGATGTCGAGTGGGCTCCTATCGGCATAACCGTCTTCCCTCAGCTTGATGAAGTACGCGTTTTCGGCGAACCGGCAGGCGTCGATGTAGAGTGGTACTCCGTGCTCCCGACACAGCCGGGACACCTCCCGCACATTGGCCATCGAAACCGGCTGCCCCCCGCCGGAGTTGTTGGTGACGGTGAGCATGCAGAGCGGTATGCGCTCGCGGCCCACTTCCCGGAGCAATGCCCGCAGGCGCTCGACATCCATGTTTCCCTTGAAGGGATGACGCGCTGAAGGGATGAGGCCCTCAGGAATCACAAGGTCGCGCGCCTCCGCGCCGGTGAACTCGACATTGGCCCGCGTCGTGTCGAAATGGGTGTTGTTCGGAACGATGTGGCCGGGCCGGCAAAGGGTGGAGAAGAGGATCCGTTCGGCGGCTCGGCCCTGATGGGTCGGAAGCACGTGGCGGAAACCGAAGACCGTGTTCACCGCTTCCTCGAAGCGGTACCAGGAGCGGCTGCCGGCATACGATTCATCGCCCCGCATAACCGCCGCCCACTGCTCCGAGCTCATCGCCGCCGTGCCGCTGTCGGTGAGCAGATCGATCAGCACATCGTCGGCCTTCAGGCGGAAGACGTTGTACCCGGCGGCACGAAGCTTTTCCTCCCGTTCGCCTCGCGTCGTCATCCGGATCGGCTCGACCGACTTGATCTTGAATGGCTCGATGATGGTGCGCATCGCCGCTCAGTCCGCCTGGCCGACGTCGGCGAGCACCCGGGCAACCGCCTGATGCAGCTGCATCAGGGGAGCGTAGGAGTCCAGGCTGCCGTGCATATTCATCTCCTCGTGACGAAGCGCGTTGCCAGCTGGGTTGCAGTAGGGTGTAGCTTGCGTCACAGCACCCAGCCCAGCGCCGGCTCATCATTCCCAGCGCTCTCTATCAGCTCTTTTAACCCAGGCTGGACGCTGTGACATCACTGTGTGGCAGGTGTCCGGTCCTAAGACTCGCCCTTCTCCTCGGCCCATTGAGCTGCTCGCCGTCACCTGAGCGGGCCGCGCCATCCAACGAGACCAGAACCACCAGCCTCCCCGCACGAATCTACCCGGATACGATCGGGGCGACCTCGGATGACGGCCAGTGGCTCATGCCCGCCAGGAATTACGCCTCAACACGGTACAGCGGCTTGGCCGAGATCACGACCGAGAATGTGAGCCGGCTGGAGCTGGCCTGGAGCTTCGCTACCGGTGTCTCTCGCGGCCATGAAGCCGCGCCGCTGGTGATCGGCAGCAGTATGTACGTCGTGACTCCGTTCCCCAATATCCTTTACGCCTTCGATTTGACCAAGCCGGGCAGCCCTCCGAAGTGGACCTACAAGCCGGATCCAGCGCCAGCGGCACAGGGCGTGGCCTGCTGCGACGTGGTGAACCGCGGAGCGGCCTACTCCGATGGAGTCATTTTC
>DATFFX010000373.1:0-2266 GCA_035249825.1 Gemmatimonadales bacterium
CGATACCCTGCGCCACGACGGCCACCGGGTCACTCGAGCAGGCGACGCCAGCCCCGAGATCTTCGACCTCGCGCTTCGCGACTGCCACCTGCTCATCTGCGGCACCGGAGTCGCAGGTGTGCGCGCGATCCGCCTCTTCAACGATCTCCGTGAGCACGTACCTGGTCTGCCCATCCTGTGTGTCACCGCTGCGACGGGTTGGACGCCCCAGCAGGAGGCGCGGCTGCCGGCCAACGTCACGCTCCTCCGCGAGCCGCTCACGGCCGCGGTGCTCCGGGCCGCCGTGCGGCAACTCCTTCCGGGGTTGGCCACCGGCACAACGCTGGCATGGCGCGCGGAGCCCGGTTCCGGGGTGACTGTTTGACCGGTTGACGGAGCCCAGGCAGGTGAGACGTTGGGGCCATAGGCTCCCGCCTGGCGGTCCTCGCGCGCCTCGGGGCCTGTGAATATCTAACCATCCGACTCGTAGACGCTCTGGCGCCATCGTAACTCTCAGCGCGCCCAAACGAGATAGCTATTTGCGGTACCGGGCGGTACATTAGGCCTGCACTCCGCCCTCCCCTGCCGAGCCCGGCCGTTCTCGCCGGACCAAGGATTCACACAGCAGTTGTCCAGCGCGCTCCCCGCAATCGGGGCGGCGTGTTCTCGTGTGCGACGCCACCGCCCTCCTGCTTTCCGGGCCCGACTGCCTGCGGCATATACAACAACAAGAGGAGCTTCTATGACAGCTACCATCACCACCCCAACAGCAGTGAAGATTTCCGGTCAAGCGGAGTTGCAGTACGGCAAGCGGGAAGCCATCGATGTTCCCGGCCGCGAAGGGCACATGTTGGCACTCGGCGAAGTGCGCGGGACCAATCAGGACACTTCCGCCAGCGACTTCTTCGCCGGCGCATCAGCCGTCAACGTCGAAACGGCCGACCTCATGCAGGGCAATGGGACCCACCAGGGCTACTACACGATGCGGAATGGCGGCGACGCGGTTACTGCGAAGTGGCATGGAACGGTGACAACCGTACTTGCGCCAAACCAGCAGCCGCAGACTTCATTTAATGGGACTTGGGAGTACACCCAGGGTACCGGCCGCTACAGCGGAATCCAAGGCAGCGGGGTCTATGCGGGCGAGTTTCTGGCGCAGGACCGCTACCTCGTACGCTGGCAGGGCGAGTGGCGCCGGTAAGTGTAGAGAGCCGCCCGGGGCGGATGATTCGGTTAGCGGGTTGCTCGTTCGTCGCTATCCGGCTCATTCGCTGGGCCCGACACCAGGTGTGGGTTCGGCACCCGTTTCGAAGGAAATGGGCGACTGAGCGGAAGGACCTACCTCTTGTCGATGTTTAAGGGGGAGGTAAACCGCACTAGCAGTGGGGGCTACTGATGATCAACTGGACTCGGGGTTGCTCCTGCGCGCACCTGGCTCGGGTTCGCCTATGCAGGGCTTGGACGTTATGACGACGCGATCCACGCAATAGAGCAGGCAGTACCGGACTCCGCGATGACGAGCGATGCCGTGCTCGGAGCCGCGTACGCCTGGGCCGGCCAGAGCGATAAAGCCCGAGTGATCCTGCGCAGTCTGGATGCGCAGGCGGCCATGGAGAGGGCCCGGCTCACGCCGTGGCGAAGGACCAGCCTAGGGATGTGGATATGCGGTGCGGTGTTTCCAGAGGGGGCTCGACGGTGCTCGTGATCGGCTTGGTGGACAACGTGCTGCGCCCGATCCTGATCGGCAAGGATACTAGATTCCCGACTACGTAGTGCTGACCTCCACGCTGGGCGGCATTTCATTCCTCGGCATCAACGGTTTCGTCATCGGGCCGGCGATCGCGGCGATGTTCATCGCCGTGTGGGACATGTTCTCGGCGCCCAGGTCCGGGTCCAGGCCAGTTCATCCTGACAGGTGAGCTTTCTCGGCTGGATGGCCCTCGGCGGCCTCGTGCTGCTGCTGGTGGCACTTTCCTCCGCTTATCTGCGGAACCTCCCGATCTCGACCTCGGCCATCTACCTGGCGCTGGGCGTAGCCATCGGTCCGCTCGGCTTCGGGTGGCTACGCATCGACCTGCGCGAGGCGGGGCCGTGGTTCGAGCGGCTCACGGAGGTCGCGGTGATCGTAGCGCTCTTCGTGGGTGGGCTCAAGCTACGACTGCCGCTGCGGCACCCCGCCTGGGTCGCGGCCTACCGTCTCGCGGGGCCGGTCATGCTGGCGACCATCCTTGGCGTGGCGCTGGGTGCCCACCTGCTGCTCGCTCTGGATCCGGCGATGGCACTGCTC
>DATFFX010000374.1:0-3507 GCA_035249825.1 Gemmatimonadales bacterium
TGATGTGCACACCGGGCTGAGAGTCGGGGTTCTGTTCGAGCTCTTCGCCCTGGACGTGCTGCCGGTAGGCGCAGTCCGCTATCCCGACTACGGTCCGGCGACAGTGGGTGCCGTTGCACTGGGCGCGGGCTCTGTGTGGCAACTGGGTCTCGGAGTGAGCGTTGCCTTGGGCCTGGTGCTCGCCGTGTTGGGAGGCTGGACCCTGCAGCTCGTGCGGCGGTCGAATGCACGAGCCATTCAACGGCAGGCGGCCGCGTTGGCCGCAGGCGAAAGCAGCGCCATTCGGCGGCTTCAATACGGAGGCCTCCTGCGTGACACCTCCCGCGGTTTCATGCTGACGCTGCTCGGGGTCGTGCTGGCCATCGTCATCAGGGAGAATGTGCGTCTGGACGAGCAGACGTATCTGGCCCTGACGCTCGTTGCTGTGGGATCGGCTCTGGCGGCGGCCGCGAACGGTGCATTCCGAACCTCGGGCCGGAGCACCCGCTTCAGGTGGCTCGCAGCCGGAGTGGGCGCCGGCATTCTGGCGGCGGTGCTCGCATGAACGGAAGATTTCGAGCCCTCGTCCGGCTCTTCGCGGTGCAGGGTACCTGGAATTACGAGCGCATGCTCGGGGTTGGGATGGGCTATGCTGCCGAGCCGTTGCTCGAAGACTTGAAGACCGTCGATCCGGTGCGACACGGCGAGGCGGTGGCTCGATCCGCAGAGTTCTTCAACTGCAATCCCAATTTGGCGGGGCTCGCGCTGGGGGCAACGACACGGGCAGAGTACGAGGCGGTGCCCGGGCCGCAGATCGTGCGGCTTCGGACTGCTCTTTGCAGTCCGCTGGGCGCCATGGGCGACGAGCTCTTCTGGGCTGGACTCGTGCCGGCGCTGATAGGTGTTGCGCTCATCGGAGTGGTGCTGGGGGCCGGGTGGTGGGCGATTGCCGGTTTGCTGCTTACCTATAACGGTATTCGGCTGTGGACCAGCTACTGGTCGCTTCGTTTGGGCATGCGATCGGGCATGAAGGTCGGCGCGGCGATAGGAGCCTCATGGTTGCCTGGCGCCATCGAGCGAATCGGTCCGGCTGCGGCATTCGCCGTCGGCGCGGCCATCCCACTGGTTACCGCATGGTACCTGAAGCCGTTCGGATGGTCGGCCGGCATCGGAGCCGCGGGTGTAGCCATGGCCGGAATTGCACTCACCCGCTGGTTTGCGCCCTTTCTCACCACGGTACGTTTCGCTATCGCCGCGATGATTTTCCTGGTGGTGCTTCGGCGGGTGGGTGTATGATCGAGCGCGAAGCCACCATCGTGAATCCCGAAGGGCTTCATGCGCGTCCCGCTGCGCGAATCGTACGCCTGGCCTCCTCATTCAACTCGGAGATCGAGATCTGCAAGGATGGGGTCGGGGTTAACGGAAAGAGCATCATGGGTGTGATGATGTTGGCGGCGGAGTGCGGCAGCTCTATCACAATCCGGGCGAGCGGTCCCGATGCCGAGCAGGCGGCCAAGGCTCTCGCCGAGCTGGTGGCCGACGGATTCGGGGAAGAATGACTGAGACTCGGCAGTTTCGAGGAATAGGGGTGTCTCCGGGGGTCGCCTGGGGTCCGGCCCTGGTCATGCGGCTGGACTTTCCCAAGGTGCCAGACCGGACGGTGCGCGCCGACCAGGTGGAGAACGAAGTACGCCGTCTTCGCGAGGCGGTCGATTACGTCGTCTCGCACCTGCGGGAGCTCGGCGTCCGTGTGTTGCAGCGTGCTGGACCCGAGGAATCCCGCATTTTCGACGCCCAGATCCTCATGGCGGAAGACCAGGATTTCCTGGCATCGGTTGAGACGCTGATCCGCAACAACCAGCTCAGCGCTGAAACGGCCTACGAGTTCAAGGCTCTGGAGCTGCGGGCGCTCTGGTCGGGAGCAGCCAGACTCCGCGAACGTCTGGCCGACCTGCACGCGATACAGATGCGCATGATCCAGCGTCTCCTGGGCGTGGGGGCAGACAGTGAAATCTGGTCGCTTCCGGCGGACGAGCAGGTGATCATCGTGGCGCACGAGCTGTCACCCGGGCTGACGGTGCAGCTGGATCGGGAGCATGTGGTCGGGCTCATCAGCGAGGAAGGGACCCGAACCTCGCATGCGGCCATTCTGGCGCACTCCCTCGGCATTCCGGCCGTGATGGGTGTTGCCGGCGCGCTGGCCGGCATTGCGAGCGGCACAGTCCTCCTCCTCGACGGCCACAGCGGCACCATCCTCCTCGATCCTACGCGGGACGAGATGGAGCAGGCCAAGATCCAGCTCAGCCGCCGCCACAAGCTCGAGCTGCAACTGGAGGCGGTCATCGGGGAACCGGCAGTGACTCCGTCGGGCCGGCGCATTGTTCTGATGGGCAACGTCGACCTGCCGGAGGAGATAGAAGCTGCCAACCGCCACGGGGCCGAGGGCGTCGGGCTTCTGCGGACCGAATTCCTTCTCACCGGGCGGGCCCGGCTTCCGACGGAGGATGAGCAGACCGAGTACTTCCGCAGGGTTGCACGCGCCTTTCCCAGGAAGCCGATAATCATCCGATCGTTCGATCTGGGGGGGGACAAGTTCCCCGCCACATTCAAGGCGCCGGTCGAAGCCAATCCATTCCTGGGCTGGCGTTCCATCCGCGTCTGCCTGGACGAGCCGGAGGTATTCCGTCCTCAGATACGCGCGGTCCTGCGCGCCGCCGCGGACCACGATATTCAGCTGATGCTCCCGCTGGTTACCACCGTGCAGGAGGTGCGTGAATCGATTCAGATCGTTTCGGAGGAGGCCAACGCCCTGAAGGAGGCAGGAATCCGGGCTGCGGAGTCGATCCCGGTTGGCGTGATGATCGAAACGCCGGCGGCCGTGCTCATGGTGGACCGTCTGGCGGAGGTGAGCGCATTCTTCAGCGTTGGAACCAACGATCTCACCCAGTACACGATGGCGGTGGACCGGGGCAACGCCCGGTTGGCCAACCGCTTCAATCCCCACGACCCCTCGGTTGTGCGGCAGCTTCATCGGGTTCTCGAGATTGGCCGGGCCGCTGGACTGCCGGTGAGTGTTTGCGGTGAAATGGCGTCTGAGCCGTTGAGCGCCGTGCTGCTCATTGGGCTGGGGTACGAACGACTGAGTGTGTCGCCACCCGCGCTTCCGCTGGTCAAATGGGTCGTACGCAGCATTCCTGAGGAAGCCGCTCAACGTGCCGCCCGGATCGCTCTCAACGCCGCCAGTGCGCCTGAGGTTTCCGCCGCTCTGCGCGAGGCAGTTGGCGAGTACATCGACCTTCGGCTGCTCGATCCGCAATCGGCGTTGCCTGGCCGTGGACGGGTCGCTACTTTGCCCCCCAGCAAGAGCAACGTGTAGCGGGGCAGCGGGGCAGCGGGGCCGTGTTCCTGCGCGCCGGAGAAACCGGCGGCGGCGCAAGCGGACCTCCGGCTCAACTGCCCTTCGTCCAATCAGCGAGAGACCATCTATGGCTCCTCCCAAGCGCCACATTTTCACCTCCGAATCAGTCA
>DATFFX010000375.1:0-4623 GCA_035249825.1 Gemmatimonadales bacterium
AGCAGTCCGCAGGAGGCTGTGGCGCGGCGGTTCTCCGATAAGCACGAGGACCGGTTCGAAGGTATCGGGTACCGTCTGAGCCCTGAAGGGCTGGTGCTGCTGGATGGCGCGCTGGCTCATGTGGTCTGTGAGCGGTACACAGAATACCCGGGGGGCGACCACACCATCGTTCTTGGCCAGGTGATCGGCGGGACCACCAGTACCGGGCACCCGCTGCTCTTTTATCGCGGCGGGTACGCCGCGCTCGAGTGACACGATGACCGGGCTGTCCATCACGTCGATAGGCGCGGAACTGCTCGATGATCCCGGAGCAGATCCGCAGGCCGTAGCCAGGTCGCTCCGGAACATCGCGCGCGCCAACCGGTGGTTCGGTGGTGCGGCGGCAGTGAGGTTTGGTCTCGGCCGAACGCTTGGCCGGGTGTCGCCTGGCTCTACCCTCTCCTTGCTGGATCTGGGAACCGGCCTGGGCGACCTCCCCAGGGCGGCGGTCCGTTGGGGCGCCGGCCGAGGCATTCGTCTCCAGCCTGCCGGCATCGAGCTCAATCGGGTGGCCGCGAGCATGGCTCTCCGGGCGGGTGTGCCGGTCGCGGTCGCCTGCGCCGGGAGCCCGCCCGTAAGAGAGAAGAGCGTGGACATCGTCCTCGTGAGCCAGCTTGCGCACCACCTGACTGGAGCTTCGGTCATCCATTTGCTTCGTACCTGCGACCGCCTGGCACGCCGGGCGGTGATCGTGGCGGACTTGCGGCGCGATAGACTCGCCGGCTCAGCCTTCTGGTGTGGGGCCCGTCTCATGGGCTTTGACCGGGTAACGCTCACCGATGGCATGACGTCTATCCGCCGCGGCTTCAGCCGTAAGGAGTTGCTGGCGCTGCTGCAGCAGGCTGGAATCGATGGGCGCGTCGACCAGCGGCTGGGCTTCCGGCTGGTGGCTACCTGGATACCCGGCGCGGCGTGATGCGCACGGTCGATGCGATTCGGGTAGAGGCGCCGATCGATCGTGTCTTTCAGGCAGCGGTGGACGTCGAACAGTGGCCCAGTTTTTTGCGCCACTATCGTTGGGTTCGCATGCTCGAGCGGGACCACCAGGGTGGGCTGGTGGAGATGGCTGCGTGGCGGCCGTTCGGTGTTTTCCACTACCCTACCTGGTGGGTCTCCGTAATGCGCGTCGATCGAGCCGCTCCTGCGGTGCACTACCGGCACGTGCGAGGCATTACCCGGGGCATGGATGTGGTATGGGAACTAAAGCCGACGGCACGGGGGACGGATATCACCATCATCCACGAGTGGCCTGGTCCGAGCTGGCCCGTGGTCGGGCCGATCGCAGCGACGTGGGTGATCGGCCCGGTGTTCATTCATGGCATTGCATCTCGCACGCTGGCAGGGCTCGCCAGGCATGTGGAGGTAGGCGGTAGGCGCGCAAGCATCCCCTGAGCGTACGAACCGGCGGCGCAGCGGGGCAGCGGGCAACCAGCGACGCTGTCATCCTGAGCCCTTCGACTACGCTCAGGGTAAACTAAGCGAAGGATCTCTACATGCTGGAACAACGAAGAGTCGTCATAACCGGAATCGGGGCGGTTACCCCCATAGGCCTCGGGGTCGAGGGGCTGTGGCAAGGACTGCAACGCCGCGAATCAGCCGTTCGCTGCCTCACGCGATTCGACCCTTCGATGTTCAAGTCACGCATTGCGGGAGAGGTCGATGGCTTCTCCCCCGCCGACCACATGGAGGAGCGGCGAAGCCGGCGGCTGGACCGCTTCTCCCAATTCAGCGTCGCGGCTACTCGCATGGCTTTGACGGACGCTTGCCTGGATCCCGCCCGGGAGGACTCCGATCGGGTCGGCGCCATGATGGGCACAGCGCTTGGAGGAGTTGCGCACGGAGAGGGTCAGTATCGCAACTTCATCGAAGCCGGGCCGCGCGCCGTGGATCCGGCGCTCGCGCTTACCGTCTTTGCCGGGGCAGCGAGCTGCAACATCGCCATCGAGTTTGGGTTTACCGGCCCCAACTCGACCAACGGGATGAGCTGTGCATCGGGGGCGATCGCCATCGGAGAGGGATTCCGCGCCATCGTGCGGGGGGATGCCGACGTCATGGTGGTGGGAGGAGCCGAAGCCCCTCTGGCCCCGCTGTGTTTCGGCGCGTTCGCCATTATCCGGGCGATGTCCACCCGTAATGAGGATCCCAGCCGGGCCAGCCGGCCGTTCGACCAGGGAAGAGATGGCTTCGTCATGGCCGAAGGCGCGGCGGTTCTCGTCCTCGAGGAACGGGGTCGGGCGCTGGCTCGGGGGGCGCCGGTCTACGCGGAGGTCTGCGGTTTCGGTCTCACGAACGACGCCTACCACATGACGGCCCCACGCCCGGACGGCCGGCAGGCTGCGCGCGCGATGCAGAACGCGTTGAGGGAGGCCAGAGTGGCGCCTCACGAAGTGGGCTACATCAACGCACACGGCTCGTCTACGCCGCTCAACGACTCGACCGAGACCGCATCGGTCAAGCAGGTTTTCGGCGATCATGCGTATCGCCTCGCCTTCAGCGGCACCAAGGGCTACTATGGTCACGCACTCGGAGCCAGCGGCGCGATCGAGGCGGCAATCTGCGCCCTCGCCAGCCGCCGCGCCTGGCTTCCCCCGACCGTGAACCTGGATTCACCGGACCCTGCCTGCGATCTCGACCACGTTACTGGCCCGGGCCGCGATCTCACCCCGGACTACCTTCTCAGTAACTCGTTTGGGTTCGGCGGAATCAACGCAGCGCTGCTCTTTCGCAGGGCGTGATCCGGCAGGGCGGTAAATGAAGAGGCGGAAAGTTGTACCGCCCTACCGCCTTACCGCCTTACCGCCTAGATTCGCCGCGCTTCTTCCCCTACAAAGGATTTCGCATGCCTTCTTTGGCTCGTCGCTTGGTGGCCGAGGCACTCGGCACGTTTGCTTTTGTCTTCGCGGGAGTCGCTGTCGTCGTCGTGAACGGGGGCTTCCCCAACCACGGCATCGGACTTCTGGGGATAGCATGGGCGCATGCCATCGCGCTGTCGGTCATGGTTACTGCAACCATGGCGATCTCAGGTGGGCATCTCAACCCGGCAGTCACGGTCGGCCTTCTTGTCGCCCGAAGGATCGATCTGGCCTCGGCCGGGGCTTACATCGTGACGCAGCTGGTTGCTGCATGCGTTGCGGCATTCCTCGTCAAGCTGCTGCTCCCTCCCGCTGCGGTTCGCTCGGCTCTCCTCGGGGTGCCCGTGATCGCCAGCTCCGTGACGCTGGGCCAGGCGATCGGGATCGAGCTGATCCTTACCTTCTTCCTGATGTCGGCGGTATTCGGCACCGTGGTGTCGCCCGAAGCGCCCCGAGTCGCAGGGTTCGGGATCGGTCTCGTGTTGCTATTCGACATCCTGGTTGGTGGTCCGCTGACCGGTGCCGCCATGAATCCGGCGCGCGCCTTCGGCCCCGCTGTGGTCGGCGGACAGTGGCTGGGACATGTGGTTTACTGGGCTGGCCCAATCGCTGGAGCCATACTGGCATCACTGGTATGGCACTATGTCCTACTCCCGAGGACCGCGACGTCGAGGTAAGATCGGAGAGCGGCGAGCGGAGGAACTATTCTCCGCTTACCGCCCACCGGTACGATCATCGCGACCCGAATTTTTTGCCTTGCGCCATAGGGCTCCCCAATAGCCCATCAGGATCACGCTGGTGACGATATATGCCGCCACCATGTACTCACCGTTCTGAGGCGGTTCAGGCGGCATCGCGCGATTCCTCTCTGGCGTCAGCGGACAGCGACAGTCCGTAGCGGGCGATCACAAACCCGACGTACAGCACGGTAAACACGAGAGTCGAGACCAGCAGCGTGGTGAGCATCTCGGCCGGCAGCGACGGTGCGCTCGGCTTGAGCACGATGGGCTGCGGGTGGAGAGTTCGAAACAGATAGACGCTGAGATGAATGAAGGGGACCAGCAGGAGTCCGAGTATTCCCACCACAGCGCTGAAGCGCGCTCGCTCCGCCGCATCATGCACCGCGGCGCGCAGGGCCAGATACCCTACAAACAGAAAAAATAGGAATAGTGTCAGCGTGAGCCGGGCATCCCAGGTCCACCACGTCCCCCAGATGGGCTTGGCCCAGATGGGCCCCGTGGTCAGCATGATCGCGCTGAACACCACCCCCACTTCGGCCGATGCAGCGGCGAAGCGGTCCAGCCTGGGATCCCTGAGCCAGAGATAAAGGGCGCTGGCAATACCTACGAGTGAAAAAGCGAGCAGCGCCGCCCAGGCGGCGGGAACGTGCAGATAGAAGATCTTTTGTGCCAAGCCCTGGCGGGCCTCTACTGGTGTGAACCCGAGCGCAAGAACGAAAACACCCGCCAGGCCAGCCAATCCCAGGCCGCTCAGCAAGACACCCCGGCGCACGATGCTGCCGGCACGTACCGCCTGGGCAGTCACTCGTCCACCACAGCCGTGAAAGCCAACATGCAGAGCGTCACGAATACGAGGTCATAGAGGGCGAGTAACCTAAGCCAGCCCCACATCTCGCTCAATGGACGATCCGCCAGTAAGCGGGAGGTTACCTGCACTGCTGCAATAAGGGGGGGAACCATGAACGGGAGCAGCAATACCGGTAGCATGAGCT
>DATFFX010000376.1:0-15072 GCA_035249825.1 Gemmatimonadales bacterium
ACTGACTCCCGGCCAGTGGGAACCTGCCGCGCGAGTGGCTGAGGCGGTTCTCGCCCGCCTGCTTCTCCTGGAGATCTCGGAGGCTCCGCTGCAGGACCGGGTGCTGCAGGAAGAGCACTTCGAGTTTCGAGGCGAGACTCCGGACGGCGCACCTCGCGGCGCCGCCAAAGGCCGGAGCGCCGATGTCACTGAGGACACAGGTGAACCAGACTGACGGCCCTGTCGATCTACGCTATCCGATCGGGCCCTTCCGATTCGATGGCAATGTGACGCCCGCCAGGCGGGAGCAGTGGCTGGTCGAAATCGCCAATGCACCGAGCGAGCTGCGCAAGGCAGTAGGCGGACTGACGGCGGCTCAGCTCGATACGCCTTATCGCAATGGCGGCTGGACTGTTCGTCAGGTGGTTCATCATCTGCCCGACAGCCATCTCAACGCCTACACCCGCATAAAGCTCGCTCTCACGGAGGACGACCCGACGATTAAGCCGTATGAGGAGGCGCGCTGGGCCGAGCTTCCGGATGCGAGGACCGGGAGTATCGAGCCGTCACTCGCACTGCTCGATTTTCTCCACCAGCGTTGGCT
Organism: Gemmatimonadales bacterium; assembly: GCA_035249825.1. Classification (GTDB taxonomy): domain Bacteria; phylum Gemmatimonadota; class Gemmatimonadetes; order Gemmatimonadales; family GWC2-71-9; genus CAVVWJ01. The sequence continues at coordinate 584 of DATFFX010000376.1, forward strand.
CCTGCTCTTGCGGCAACTAACCCCGAATGACTTCCAGCGCCGGTTCAGACACCCGGAACATGGGCGTATCTTTAGAATTGATGAGGCCTTGGCGATGTATGCCTGGCATGGCAGGCATCACGTTGCTCACATAACATCACTCCGCCAGCGAATGGGTTGGGACTGATCCGGGGAACGATCTTCGGCTGCCATCGGTTAAGTCTGGACTCAAGAGAGGGAACATGACGCAATTGGAGAAAGCCACTTTCGGGGCAGGATGCTTCTGGGGAGTGGAGGTGGCGTTCAGGAAGGTGCCGGGGGTTACCGACGCAACAGCCGGTTACCTGGGTGGTACTGTAGCTAATCCCACCTACAAGGACGTGTGCACCGGTCGCACCGGCCACGCCGAGGTCGTCGAGGTCACATACGATCCCGCCAGGGTGAGTTATGAAGATCTCCTGAATGTCTTCTGGACCAGCCATGATCCCACCACTCTGAATCGGCAGGGGCCCGATCGTGGCACGCAGTACCGCTCAGCAATCTTCTACCACAATGAGGCGCAGAGAACCGCAGCGCTGGCATCCAAGGACTGGTGGAGCGGTTCCGGGAAATTCCCCCGACCGATCGTCACTGAGATTACGCCCACCTCCACCTTCTATCGCGCTGAGGAGTACCACCAGCGGTACCTGGAGAAGCAGGGGTTGGCGAGCTGTCACATTCCCTGAATTAGCAAATGTGGTGGGTGATGTCTCCAGCTTCCTCTCGGACGCAATCCGCACTCGTACTATAGGTCAGGATCGCGACGCCTCATGGCGGGGGCCCGGCCAGGGCTTTGCCTGAGCGATCCCTGGCGAGCCCCTGACCTCCGGGCTCGTTCCGGCGGTGAGCGGGTGGAACGTCCTCCAGATTTCAGTATATGGAATGATCATCAGCTCCACGAAGCGCTGGAGTGCAGTGGGGAAAGGGAACCGTCTGCGGAATTCGAGTGCAGTTACACCCAACATGGCACGGAGGTGACGGCCGAAGCTTTGGGGAGAGGAATACTCCAGGCGGTAGGAGACATCCGCCACTGAAAGACCTGCTGCTTCGAAAAGATAGGACGCATGAAGAAGCCGCACGGCTGCGAGGTAGTTCTTGGGCGACGGGAGGCCTGCCCGGGCGAAGCGGGACATCAACGTGCTCGGCCGAACATAGAGTCGCTGCGCCAGAGTCGTAACAGTCGGAGTATCTGGTGCCAGCCGGATAACCGCTTCCAGGAAGAGCCGGGTATCCGCCGGGGCCTCGGAAAGTGCTTCCAGGATAGGACCCTGGATTCGCGCCACCGCTCGAGTAGCCGGCTGGCCGACAACCTGGCGAAGCCTGCTCCAGCCCGCAGGCGAAGTGACATCTATGACCTGCCGAACCCCTGAAGCCCCGAGCCGCAGGAGCATCTCGGTAGCACTGGTGTCGTGTTGTGAGACGAGGGCAACAGTTGGTATTCCCGGGAATTCCCGGACCAGATGGCTCACGACCTCGACCTGCTCTGGACCGCAGCGGTGTACCGATAACAGCACGGCGTCCACCGGGCGCTCACGGACGATTCGCACTGCGTCCGGAATAGAGTCCCGGTGGACTAGCGCGAAGCAGCCGCTCCCTGCAGCGTCTACCCGTGCCCGCTCCACCGGGAGCAGGACCGTGGCAATCGTGGGTGATTCACCTTCGGCTGAGCCAAAGCGCACGCTGTCCTCTCCGTAGGTCGTGCGTGAGAGTACTTCCGGCTCGTCAAATCAGTTTAAATCCGAAACGGCACGAAGCCCGATCTCGTCAGGTTAAAAAACGCGCTCACCTGCGCGACTCGGCCCGGCAACCTTCTCGCAACCTGGAGCATCCAATTTCGGTTGCTGGGCGAATGGTACTCCTCAGGTGGTATGGCCGAGCCGCAGAGCGGGTGTATTCTTTACTCACCCCTATTTGGTCTCCGACGTGAGCGATACGACCATCGATCTCTTCGCCGCCCTACAAACCGCGCTCGGGCCGCAGTATCGGCTCGAGAGCGAGCTCGGACGCGGGGGTATGGGAGTCGTATTCCTCGCCACCGACACTACGCTGGACCGCCGAGTGGCAATCAAGGTGGTCCATCCGGAGCTGGCCCCCCATGAGTCGATCACCCGCCGGTTCCTGGCCGAAGCACGGACCATCGCCCGGCTCCGGCACCCGAATATCGTGGCAGTTCATTCGGCCGGCAGCGCCAGCGGTCTCCTCTATTACGTCATGGACGAGGTTGCCGGGGAGAGTTTGCGCGACAGGTTGACCCGAGAGGGCACCATCCCCCCTGCTGACGTCGCCCGGATCGTCTCCGACCTGGCCGCCGCTCTGGACGCGGCGGCCCGGGCCGGGGTAGTTCACCGCGACGTCAAGCCGGAGAACGTCCTGCTCGAGGAGACCAGCGGCCGCGCCCTCCTGGCCGACTTCGGGATTGCCCGTGCCGTCGCCGCGGAGGCCACCGGTTCGAGCACCGGTCAGGGTGTTGCAGTCGGCACGCCGGTGTACATGAGTCCGGAGCAGGCGGCGGGAGAGGAGATCGATAGCCGCAGCGATCTCTACGCGCTGGGCATAGTCGCCTACGAGATGTTGGCAGGTCACCCTCCCTTCCAGGGACCACACCGGGTCGTCGTGTCCAAGCACATGGCCGAGCGTCCGGTCCCGATACAGAAAGTGCGCCCGGAAACGCCTGCAGAGTTGGCGGGCACTGTCATGCGGGCACTGGAGAAGCAGCCGGGCGACCGCTGGCAGACCGGGGAGGAGTTCCGCCAGGCAGTTGCAGGAGAGCGCCCCACGATATCGAGCCGGCGATCCGCACGGCGGCGGCTGATCTCGGTAGCGGCCAGTGCAGTCGTGCTGCTCCTGGCTACTGTCGCGCTCGCGCGGCGAAGCCCTGGCCCTCCGGAGGGCGTCAACCCTCGGCATTCCATTCTGGTCCTGCCGTTCGATAACCTGCGGAACGACCCGTCGGTCGAGTGGTTGAGAGACGGCAGCGTCAGCATGCTGGGTCTCAATCTTTCGCAGTGGAACGACCTCACGGTGGTGGACCATGAGCGGCTGCACGATCTGCTCGGGAAGCACGACCTGAAGGTCGGGGATGATATCGGGCTGGAGATGGCTCGACGTCTGGCGCGTGAGGCCGGGGTTTGGACCGTGGTACTGGGCGAGTTCACCCCCGCGGGGGATTCCCTTCACCTCACTGCCCGGGTGTTCGACGTCGCCAGTGGAAAACGGGTTGATGTTGCTCGAGTCGATGACCGCCCCTCGAGCGATGTGCGCCCGCTGTTTGATGCCTTGGCCGCCAAGCTGCTCGATCTGTCCGGCGCACCGAACGAGATCCGCATCGGACTGGCGCGTTCGACGACTGGCTCGCTGGAGGCTTTCCGCGCCTACCTGAGAGCCATGGAGCAGCTCAATCGATGGGACCTGGCCGGCGCCCAGCGAGATCTGGAGCGGGCGATCGCGCTGGATACGACCTTCGGCCTCGCCTATTACAAGCTGGCTCTCACCCGGGGCTGGCTGGTGGGGATGGACGACTCGATCACCAACCGCGCTATCCTGCGAGCCACCAGGTACTCGGGAAATCTCCCGGCCCATGAGCGCACCGTCATTAATGCATATCGCGCCTTTTACGGGGCCGAATACACCGAGGCTCGCTCGCTCTATCAGGACCTGCTTGCCCGGGACTCCGGCGACGCCGATGCCTGGTACGGTCTGGGTGAGGCCTGGTTTCATGATACCGCCGGCATCAACCAGGCGCCGGCATGGACTCAGGCACTCCGCTCCTTCAAGCGAACCCTCACGCTCGATCCCAATTACGCCCTGGCCTACGACCACGTGCATGCCATGCTGACCGAGAGCGCCATCGCCAATCCGTACTATGCGCTCCTGCCGGGCGACTCGTTCGCACTAACTCGGGCATCAGCAGGGCGCCGGTTGATGGACAGCACGACCCTGGCGGCTGCAGTGCGCCGGGCCCGGGCCGAGGCTCTGGCGACTGCTCGCGGTTGGGTCGCGAGTCAGCCAACGACGCTCCGGGCCCATGGAGCCATGGTGAATGCCCAGATTACCGCCGGGAATTACCAGGCGGCGCTCTCTGAGGTCGAGCGTTTCCGTGAAGCCACACCTCTTCACCCGGAGCTGCCCTTCGTTCAGGCGCGCATTCAATTCGCATCGGGTCAGGTGGATCGCGCAGCGGCACAACTTCGCGTCGCCCTCGATACGGCAGCGGCCCAAGACTTCGCCCCGTACGAGGGGACTCCCACCGTGCTGGGCGATATCGCGGCGGCGGCAAATGTCTTTGCATACCAGGGCGATCTGGAGAATGCGGCGAAGGCAATCGACCTTGCGGACCAGGTCCGGCGCGAGGTCCTGTATGAGCCACACTGGGCGGCCGGCGACCCGAAAGGGGAGTCCTGGCGGCGGGCCAAACTGGGCGAGCTGTATGCCGCGGCCGGCGCGCCCGCGGCTTCACTTCGTCAGATCTGGCAAAGCGCCGCCGAGGCGGGGCGAATGGCTCCGCCTGACAAGCGGAAGCATCTGGTCCACACCGGAGCTCCTGCAGCGATCGGGCTTTTCACCGGACTGGCAGCGGATAGCACCGCACTGATCGAGCTGCAGGCCATCTCGGGCGAAACACCCGCCAAGGAAGTCCGGGCACTCCTGGCCATGAGCCGGGGTGATTCGGCCGCGGCACGACGGGCGCTCGCGGAGCCGGATTCCAGCTCGGCCGCGAAGCACTCCATGTACCCGGTGTATCACCGCCCGTACGCCGCGCAAGCCTACTATCTGCTCGGCGACTACGAGACGACCATCCGTGTGCTGCAGGATTTCGAGCCCGGGAACCTCTACACCGGTGGCTTCGACTCCCGCTGGGGCATGATCGGGCGAGTGCGCCTGCTGCGCGGAGCAGCATACGAGAGACTCGGCCGGCGAGCCGAGGCCCGTGAGGAATACCGCGAAGTACTGACCCAGTGGAAAGCCGCGGACGCGGAGCTGCAGCCGTTCGTGGACCAGGCTCGGAGGGGATTGGCCCGGATGGGATGAGCGGGGATGCGGGGTACGACCCCGTCTAACCTACCCGCCTACCCGCTTACCCCCTATATTTGATGACTGGTTGAGTGCGATGATCGCGGGTGCCATCACGGACCCGAGGAAAGTCCGGGCTCCATCGGGTAGACTGCCAGGTAACACCTGGGCGCCGAAAGGCGACGGAAAGGGCCACAGAGAATAGACCGCCCGCGAGGCTGAAAAGTCTCGGCGGGTAAGGGTGAAACGGTGGGGTAAGAGCCCACCGCGCCGCTGGTAACAGCGGTGGCACGGTAACCCCCAGTCGGAGCAAGGCCAAATAAGCGGCGAGGTGTGACCCACACCGACAAACCCAACCCTGAGCGTAGCGACGGCGCGGGGAGCCGCGGGTAGGCTGCTAGAGGTGGCCGGCGACGGCCATCCCAGACAGATGATCATCTCCCCTGTTCCCACTCTCAGCTACCCGAGAGGACGGATTCAGGCGGAAACAGAACTCGGCTTACGGCTCGACCAGCTGCGGCCCTCCGGACCCCCGGGGGGCTGTTGGTTTTGGAAGATGCAGCCGGTTACCTTTTTCCTCTCCCAAGACCACTATCCGGGGACACGAATGCTGCACCATTTCACCGGTCTTACGGCTTTTGCCGCAGCTGTCCTGGTCCTGCCTCAAACGAACCGGGCCCCATCCACCACCAAGTACCGCATAGACCAGTCGCTCTCTCAGGAGATCGATGCGACGGCGGCCGGGGGCGCCAAGCAGACGATCTCCTTCACAACGGCAAGCTTCATTACCGTAACCCTGGCCGACAGCGCCGGGGGGAAGGTGATGCGGGTGGTCATCGATTCGCTGCGAGGAGACAGTGCCACCCCGATTCCCGCCGCTGTGCTCGATAGCGCGCGCGGGGCTGAGTTCCGGGGCTACGTCGAAAAATCCGGAAAGCCCCTGGGATTGGAGCCGGTGGCTGGTAGCTCGGCCGCCGCGCAGGTCCAGGGTCTGCTCAGTGATTTCTTTCCCTGGATTCGAAGCGGAGTAAAGCCGGGTGACAGCTGGAGCGATACGACCGCCAAGGTGAATAGCGTCGGAACCGACAGTGTGACGGTCCGCCGGGTGAGCGCCTACAAGGCCGCTGGAAGCGAACCGCGAGGGAACCGGAAAGCGGTGGTGATTACCGAGGACTTCACCTCCTCGGTGGCGGGTACTCAACCCACCCCGGGTGGGCCGGCACGAATCGAGGGGACAGGAAGCGGCAAGGGCTCCTATTATGTGGGCAGCGATGGGCGCTATCTCGGTGGCAGCTGGCAGCAACACTCCTCACTCAAGATCTCGGGGTCGTTTGCCGCCGAACCGCTCCCGATCACGATCACCCAACGAACCAGGGTAACCACCCTCAAGTGAGCGGGGAACAACCGTGACGCGCACTCTGGCAGTGCTGGTCTTTGTTGCTGTGGCAGGATGCGGCTCGGCGACTACACGCACCACCCCGGCCGAGGGTCCGGCTCCCGAGCCCAGCCCCGCTGCTACCCCACCAGGAGTTCCCGAACCAACAGGCGTGATCTACCGGGCGGTGGAGAATGCCGCCTTCACAATAGAGCGTCACGACACCCTGGCGCTTCAACTGCCAGGTGGGGCCAGCCAACAGCAACTGATCGATCGGAGCGCCTATGTCAATGTGACACTGGTACCCGATACGGGCGGATATCAGGTCACCATCGTGCTCGATTCCCTACAGGCTTCCGCCGGAGGAGTGCCGGCGGCCCTGGACTCGCTCGTCCCGGCGTGGGGGACCCGGTGGACCGGCACTTTGACTGCGAACGGGGAGCTTTCCGCACTCAAAGCAGATCGGTCAACTACGTTCGGTGATCAGGTTGGAGCCAGCCTGCGCAGCCTTTTCCCCACGCTGCCACCGGGGGGCGTCCGGGCGGGGATGGAATGGGCGGACACGATAGACGTACCGATCCGAGCCGATGCATTCAATGCCACCGAGCGCGGGATCACCAGCTATCGAGCGGTCGACAGCGATGATCCGAAAGCCAGGAAAGCCATCAAGCTCGAGAGCAACGGGTCATACGATCGAACGGGAAAGGGCATGCAGTTCGAGCAGCAGCTCGAGATGTCGGCGTCGGGAACACGCTCGGCGGTCCACTATCTCAGCGAGGATGGCTTCGTGATCTCCGCTCGGGGCAGCGAAGCCGGAGACATGACCATCACGGTCCCCGCAGTCGGCCAGACGGTGCCGGTGAAGCAGGGAGGTAGTTACATGATCGATTCGACCCGCCCGGCCAAACGCTAGACGGGCCGGCCTAGAACACTGTATTCGGGTCCCGACCCAGCTCCTGAACACTGCGAACTTCCCGATCCTGGTCGGTGGCGGTTTCGTCTTCGGCCGGCTCAGCACGTAGACGCTCGATTCTATCGATCGCGCCAACCTTGATCCGGCTCAACGTGCCACCCAGCCGGGTACGGGTCTCCGCACCTCCGGGCGCCAGCAATGTGGCGATCCCGGCACCGACCAACAGCCCCGCAACAGCAGCAATGCGCTTTTCGCGCCGGGCCTGGTTTCTCCTCTTCCGGATCTCGCGCTGAAGCTGGGCCACACGCTGGGCGGCATCGCCCCTGAGACTGCGCAACCCCTGCTTCACACGACGGCGAGTCTGGGAGCCTTCGTCGGGGGCCAGAAGAACGGCGGCACCCGCGCCGAGGGCTGCGGCTAATACCGCCAGGGCTACGAACCCGCCGCTGTCCTCCTGGGGAGCGGTGGCCTGGAACTCTACGTCGTTATGATTTTCCGTCATCTGACAGCCTTTCACTGGTGTTCCCAATCCCGCGATAGCACCCACTCGGCGTTCCACAGTTCCGACCTTACCGGAGAATCTACGTCTCAATCCACGAGCCGTAGAGGCATCACCAACGCGAGATAACTGGCCGGGTCATCCCATCCCACCGGTTCACACGTCGCGGCCCGCTCAGGTGCCTTGAAGGTCATCCTGACTTCATCGGTTGGAATGTATTTCAGAATCTCCAGCAAGTAGGCGGCATTGAACCCGATCTCGAGGGGGTCGCCCTCATAGCTGACGTTCAGCTCCTCCTGTGCCTCGCCGAGATCGGGTGTCTGCACCGAAAGCTTGCATGAGCCGTTGGCGAACGCCATCCGGATCCGATGGGTCTGATCGCTGGCCACGATGCTCATGCGGCGGAGGGCGGCGGTGAGAGCTGACCTGTCCGCAGTGGCCACCTTGTCGTTCTCGCGGGGTATTACCTGCTCATAGTTCGGATAGGGGCCCTCTATCAGCCGGGTGAAGATCTGGGTGGTGGTGGTACGGAAGCCCAGATGGTTCTCACTCCGGGCAATTTCGACGGTTTCCTCGGTGTCGAACAAACGGCGGATCTGCTCCAATGCCTTCGGCGGCACGATCAAATCGGCCTGCGATGCTCCGCCCGCCTCGCTGGTGGGCACATCCATCCGGGCAAGACGATGCCCGTTAGTGGCCACCATCCGCATCCGCTCCGGACGGAGCTCCCAGAGCACGCCGTTCAGAATAGGGCGGCTCTCCTCCGTACTGGCGGCGAAGGCCACGTGCCCGATGAGCTTCTGGAGCTCCCTCGACGAGGTTCGCCAGCCACCCTCGAACTTGACGCTGGGGAATGCCGGAAATTCCTCGCGCGGCAGACCGAGCAGCTTGAATCTCGAGCGACCGCACTCGATGGTGACCCGCTGCTCTCCGGATGCGGTGAGCCGAATGGCCGCGCTGGGGAGCTCACGAACTATCTCGACCAGCTTGCGGGCCGGAAGCGTGATGGCGCCTTCCTGATCGACCGATGCCGAGACGGTGGTGCTGACCGAGATGTCGAGGTCTGTGCCCGAGAGACGAATGCCGTCCTTCGTCGCCTCGAACAGGATGTTCGACAGAATCGGCAGCGTTGTCTTGGCAGGGACGCTGGCGGCTACCGCCACGAGTCCTTCCTGGAGTTGCTCCCGCGTGATGGTGAGCTTCATGCCGCTCCTCAGGAGGCTATGATCAGATACTACTCTTCCATTTATAATACTTAGTAGCGGTAGTAGAGGGTCTGGAAATGTGGAGCGCAGTCACAAGTAACTTCGCTCCCTCGTACTTACGACCCCTCGGCGCTGTCGATAGCGTGTGTGCCATGGGGATGGCGCCGGCCCACACTGCTTCGGTCTCCACTACTATCAAGAATTCCCACAACCAATGAAATGCGCGGGGATTATTCTGCGCACAACTCCTGGCGAGCATGCTCGACGCGCTCGCGAAAGCCACGATCGCGCGACATCTGCCGGCTCACTTTGTCGACGCTGTGAATCACGGTCGAATGATCCCGCCCACCAAACGCCTGACCGATCTCGACCAGCTGCATCTCCAGCAACTCACGAGCGAGATACATCGCGATCTGCCGCGGCACGGTCAGGGTTTTGATTCGAGCCTTGGATCTGAGTCCTTCCGGGGTCACCCCCCAACGGCGCGCAACGACCTCCTGGACCTTGTTGATCGATGGGAGCGCCTTGGGAGCGGCCGATCCATCCTCGCCGGGGCGGATCTTGTCCGAGAGTGCTTCACGCGCCAGCTCGATGGACACCTCCTTGTGCTTCAAGGAGGCGAACAGCAACAGCTTGATGATACAACCCTCGAGCTCGCGCACATTGGAACGGACGTGCTCGGCGATGAACCGCAGCACGTCATCCGGAATGGTCAGTTCCAGATGATCCTGCTCCTGCTTCTTGCGCAGGATGGCGATGCGGTGCTCGAGATCGGGCTGTCCGATGTCCGCCACCATTCCCCATTCAAAGCGGCTCACCAATCTCGCTTCCAGGCCCGGGAGCTCCTTGGGCGGGCGGTCCGAGGTGAGGACTATCTGCCTGTTGCCTTCATAAAGCGCGTTGAACGTATGAAAGAACTCCTCCTGGGTCATTTCCTTGCCTTCCAGGAAATGCACGTCGTCCACCAGGAAGAGATCGACATCGGTTCGGTAGCGTCGGCGGAATTCGGGCATCGTGCGGCTGTGGATGCTCTCGATGACCTCATTGATGAACTGCTCGGCACCCACGTAGAGCACCCTGGTGTCGGGATGCCGCTCGCATACTGTGTGGGCGATGGCTTGCATGAGGTGGGTCTTGCCCAGGCCGGTCGCGCCGTAGATGAAGAGCGGGTTGTACGTCTTTCCCGGCGACTCGGCTGCCGCGTGAGCGGCCGCGGCCGCCAACTCGTTCGATTTCCCGATGACGAAGGTATCGAAGGTGTACCGCTCGTTGAGCGGCTGGGTGCTGGGATTGATCTGCATCGTCGTGGCTGCGGGCGCTGACGGCGCCACGAAGAAGTCCATCTGCGGCCGCTTCTGTCGATCCTCGTTAACTCGAAAGACGACGGACGTAGGCTGCCTCAGCACCGGCTCGGCAAGACGTGACAGAAGCGTCGCGTGCTTGGTCTCATTCCACTCGACCGCGAACTGGTCTGGTGCCCCGACGATCAGTCGTCCCTCATCGAGGGCGATCGCCTCAGTGGGCTCGAGCCACGTCCGGATCGTGTGGTCTGGAAGTTCGCGATGCGCCTCGTCGAGGATGCGCTTCCATGCGTCTTTTGCGGACAACTGCATCGGTACTCGAAAACGGAAGGTATTTTTTCTAGGGCGAGAGATGTTACGGGCGAGGTGTGGAAATGTCAATCGGGACTTGACAGGCAGAAAAAGGGGGAAAGAAAAAAAGCGGCGGTAGGAACAGCGGCGGTAGGTGAAGCGGCGGTAGGAACGGAGGCGGTCGATGAAGCGGCGGTAAAACGGCGGCGTAGGAACAGCGGCGGAAGAAGAGCGCGTAGATCAGAAGGCGGTGGATGGCAGATTCCGCCCGGCTCTCCGTCAACTTGACCCCATCGCGCTCTCCCGGCTAACTTCCCCGGCTCACTTGGGAGGATTTGTCGGATGAAGCCGTCCTATCGGCCGCGCAACAAGCGCCGGATCAACAAGCACGGATTCCGGGCGCGCATGGCAACGCGCTGGGGCCGCGCAGTACTCTCGCGCCGCCGCAAGAAGGGCCGCAAGCAGCTCACCGTTTCGATACCGTCGAAGCACGGGGGCTCCTGACGGGTTCGGCGCGCCTGCCGCGAGCCCACCGGCTCGTGCGCGCGTCCGACATTCGCCGATGCCTCACCCATGGCCGGCGCCGCCGCTTCGAGCATCTCGATATGATCTGGATGGAAAATTCTGCGGGCCACCCACGGATGGGACTGATCGTTCCCAAGTTTCAGTCATCCGCGGTGGCCCGTAATCGTTTGCGGCGCCGCCTTCGTGAAATCTGGCGCCGGGAAGTCCAACAACGGCAGCCGGCCTGGGACCTGGTCATCAAGGCCCGGCGCGAGGCGTATGCCGCCAGCTTCGACGCGCTTCAGGCCCAGCTCCTGACCTGGCGAGAGACCGTCATCGGTGCCGGGTGATCCCGTGCATCTGCTCCACGTACCCCGCCGAGTTATCGCTTCGCTCATTCGAGGTTATCAGGTGGCCATCTCGCCCGGGCTGCCGCCGAGCTGCCGGTTCACTCCCTCGTGCTCTCAGTACGCTCTCGAGGCCGTCACGCGGCATGGCGCGGTCAGAGGCGGTTGGCTCGCCGCTCGCCGCCTCGTCCGCTGTCATCCGTTTCACCCGGGCGGGTTCGATCCTGTCCCCTGAATCGCTGAGCTGATCCATGGACCGCCGTACGATTTGGGCGATTCTGCTAATGATGGCCATCGCGATCGCCACCGCGATTTTCTTCAAGAAACCGCCGGCCGGCGGGGCAGCGGGGCAGCGGGGCAGCGGGGCAGACACCCTCTCCCTCACTCCGCGAGAGCCTGAGCCATCGGTTGCGCGCGATAGTGGGGCCGATACTCTCGCCGTGGGTCCACGCGTTCCGCAGCCATCACTTGCGCGCGATACTGCGCCAGTCGATTCGGCCCCGCGGCCCCGCGGCCCCGCTGAAGAGGACACCGTCCGGATCACGTCGCCGCTGTACCGCTACGGCATCAGTACCTGTGGAGGCCGGTTAGTCGAGGCGACGCTGACCCAGTATCGCTCGATGGCACCGGGCCAGAAGGGAGAGGCGGCACAGCTCCTCCCCGAGGACAGCCGACTGTTGGGCCTGACGCTCGTCCTGGGCCGGGACACCGTTTCTCTGTATGACGTGCCATTCACGGTATCCGCGCAGAGCCTGGACGTGAAGGCGCCGACAGCGCTCCGACTGAGCGGCTCCACCAACGGCGTGAATGTCGATCTGACCTACACCTTCCATCCTGACGACTACCAGATCGCCGTGGAGGGACGGGTAACAGATGTGGGACCGAACGGTGGCCTGGTGCTCGTGGCCATGGGACCGACGCTCGCCAATACCGAAGCCGATTCGAACGAGAACCAACACGCCCTGGCGCTGGTAACGAAGCACAACGAGACCGAGCGTACCGATTTTTCAGGCCTGGAGCCGGGAGAGCCCAAGACCATCAGCGGGCCACTCGAATGGGCCGCCATCAAGTCGAAGTACTTTGTTACCGCCGTTCTGGCGGTCGACAGTTCACGGGGGGGAATCAGCGGTGCCCGGGCTACCGGACTCCCCTCAGGGGACGACGACCCAACCCGGGCCAGGGTGGACCTGAGCCTGCCGCTGCCGCCGAGCGGAGTGTTCGGCTTCACCACGTATGTCGGCCCGATGGAGATGGACCGGCTGGCTCGGATCGGCCACAGCTTCGATGATGTCAACCCCTATGGCTGGCCGGGCTTTCGCACGATCATCCGCCCGGTTGCGGCCGGGGTTCGCTGGCTCCTGGTCTGGATGCACGAGCACCTGTTTCTGGCCTACGGGGTAGTGCTGATCATCTTCGGCATTCTGGTTCGGTTGATTCTCTGGCCCCTGAACCAGAAGGCGATGCGGGCCAACATGCAGCTGCAGGCAGTACAGCCGCTGATGAAGGAGATTCAGGAAAAACACAAGAATGACCCGCAGAAGGTACAGCAGGAAATGTTCAAGCTGTACAAGGAGCACGGCGTCAATCCGCTGGGCGGCTGCTGGCCGATGCTGCTCCCCATGCCGGTGCTCTTCGCCCTGTTTTTCGTCTTCCAGAACACGATCGAGCTTCGAGGCGCATCGTTCCTCTGGCTGCCGGATCTTTCCCGGCCGGATCCGCTCTATATCATCCCGGTCATCATGGGTCTTTCCATGTGGGGCCTGACCAAGGTCGGCCAGGTCGGCATGGAGCCGAATCCGCAAATGAAGATGATGCTCTACATCATGCCGGTGATGATGACGTTTCTGTTTCTGAACTTCGCCTCTGGACTCAACCTCTATTACGCGGTGAGTAACATCGCCAGCATACCGCAGCAGTGGATGCTGGCTCGCGAACGGCAAAAGCGGACCGCGAAGGCGATCGTGGAGGTGAAAACGCGAACTCCCGAGCCGAAGCAGAAGCCCGTCCGGAGCAAGCGAAAGGCCTGATTCACCCCGATCCGCCATGACTGATCGGCGCTGATGCTCTCCGATCCCATCGTCGCACTGGCAACCCCCCCCGGGCGGGCTGCGCTCGCCGTGATTCGCCTGAGTGGAGAGGACAGCTTCGAGATCGCTCGGCGGGTGATCGCAGGCTTCCGCCACGATCCCCCGCGGATCGCGAGGCTGGCCACCTTTCTCGGCCCCGACCGGTCACCAGTCGACAGAGGCGTGTACACGGTCTTTCCCGCCCCGCACAGTTACACCGGCGAGGACCTGGTCGAGCTGTCGTGCCACGGTGGACTTCAGGTGCCGGCCCGGGTCCTTGCCGCGCTGCAAGCGGCAGGTGCCCGTCCTGCCACTCCGGGAGAGTTCACCCGGCGTGCGGTTCTGAACGGCAAACTGGATCTGGTCCAGGCCGAGGCGGTGGGTGACTTGATCGACGCCACGGCTCCCGCACAGGTGCACGCGGCACTGCGCCAGCTGGAGGGCGGCTTGTCGCGCCGGCTTGCTGCCCTGCGTGAGTCGCTGGTCGAGGTTCAGGCCCTGCTCAGCTACGACATCGACTTTCCCGAGGAGGACGATGGGCCGGTAGCACCGGACCGCATTGCGGGGCAGATCGACCGAGTCGCGACCCAGATCCGGCATCTGGTGCACACGGCGCCCGCAGCGGAGCGGTTACGGGAAGGCGCGCTCATCGTTTTCGCCGGCCGCCCCAATGCCGGGAAGTCATCATTGTTCAACGCGCTTCTCGGCAGCGCACGTACGCTGGTCACGGAGATTCCCGGCACCACCCGTGACGCAGTCGAGGCCCACACCGATTTTCTCGGCTGGCCCGTACGCCTGGCAGATACCGCCGGATTGTGGGACGCCCCGGCGGAGATCGACCGGCTCGGGGTAGAAGTCAGCCGCCGCTATCTCACCGCGGCCGATCTGGTGCTGCTCTGCGTCGAGAGTGGGCGGGAAATGGGAGAGGACGAAGTTGGGATCGCGGCGTCTCGCCCCACC
>DATFFX010000377.1:0-4171 GCA_035249825.1 Gemmatimonadales bacterium
ACTTTGGTGGGGAGTATGGTGGGCCGCTGACGCTGCGCCGCGCTCTGATGCGCTCGGCGAATGCGGCGACCGTGAGGCTCAGCCGGGCACTGGGTGAGAAACGTGTGGTGGCACTCGCGGAGCGTTCCGGAATCCGCAGCCGGATGGCAGCCGTGCCTGCCTTGGCGCTCGGCGCTTTCGAAGTCACACCCCTGGAGCTGGTCGCCGCCTACGCGCCGTTCGCGAATGGCGGAACAAGAGTGCAGCCATCCATCGTGAGCCGAATCGAGGCGGCCGACGGCTCAGTCCTGTGGCGAGCCGCGCCAGACAGGCGAGAGCGTGTGCTGGAGCGGACAGAGGCATTTCAGATTACCTCTATGCTCCAATCTGTGGTGGACGGGGGGACCGGGCGTGTGGTGCGCCAAATGGGCGTGACCGGACCGGTCGCCGGCAAGACCGGCACGACGAACAACGGCGCCGACGTGTGGTTTATCGGATACACCCCGACGCTCGTCGCCGGCTTCTGGTTCGGCTACGATGCCCCCAGGCCGATCGCCTCGAATGCTTCCGGCGGTCGTCTCGCCGCACCGGCGTGGGCGATGTTCTATCTCGACGGATGGCACGAGGAGTCGCCCGCGGGCGCCTGGAACCCGCCGCCCGAGCTCACTCGGCTGACAATAGATGCCTCCAATGGAGAGCTCGCCAACGAATGGTGTCCCGACACCCAGCGGGAATGGTTCAGATCCGGAACCGAGCCCACCAGCATCTGCCGCGCACACCATCCGCCATTTATCGACCAGCTGGAGGAGCTTGGGCAAAAAATTGGAAAGGTGCTGGGCCGGATTCTGAAAGAACTCTAGGTGGCGCTTCGTGCGGTGGACAGAGCCTTGAGCTGCTGGCGGGGAAGGTAGTGTAGCAGCTGCTGCCGTACTGCCTCCGCCTCGCGAAGCACTTTGCCCGGATAGCGTTTGCAGTTTGGAGTGACCCTGCTTTTCACGCAGCCATTGTAGCGCAGCAGTGCGGAGCGCACGTCCTTGGTACGCTTGAGATACCCGGCAAACACGCGCGAACCGTGGCAGATATTCGCCTCCACCTGAAGCAGGTCGTCCGATTCGCAGTCGAACACGCCGGCATGGAAGCGCATCACCTGCATCAGTCCGACTGCCCCTTTGTTGCTAACCGTCTCGGGCTCGAGCCGTGAGTTCTCCGTAATGAGAACCCCGGCCAGGAGGCTCGGAGCAATCTGCAGCTGCCGAGCTTCCTTGACGATCGCGCGAGCCACCCGGTTCGCGATTTCTGGATCGGCTCTCCGGCGGAAGATCTGCGCCAGCGGCAGGTGGTCGTAACGATTGACTACCTCACGCTCCAGTGTGGCGCTGTCAGCGCCTATGAGCACTCGTTGCGGATATGCTGGCGCGAACGAACGACTCGCCGCCGCGATACCGGCAAGCGGCACATCGAGTTGCGTTGTAGGCGTTAACAGGAGAGCAGCACTGAACCCGGCGGCGGCCAGAAAGGTCATGAAGCCGCGGCTGGGTGTTCTCAGAGGACGCAGGAATGCTGAGCTCTGCCTGTTCATGGTGAGCCGTGGTATGCAAAATCCGGGCACACCACTTCCCCTCAGCCGGGACCGAGCAGCTCAACTGTTGAGATGTAATGGTTTATCAACCTGCATTCGGTGGCACCTTCTCGGCATTGGCAGCGTCGGCGAGAAGGTTTTGCCCCGGACCGGTGGGAGGATCTGCGAGACGTGCGGCGGGGCGCGAGGCTCGGCTCTCGGCTAATCGGGGACTGCTGACGTCAACAGCTTCATCATCGCCAGATCATACGGATCGGGTGAGGGGTCGTCGTCGGCCAGGTCGCAATTTTGCTGCGGTGTTTCGAGGATCAGCGGGATTCCTGCCGAACGGGCATCCCGGAGCAGCCACTCAAAGGGAGTGCGACCGACCTTTCCCTCGCCGATGAGTACGTGCCGGTCCTTATTGGAGCCAAGGGCACCCTCGCTATCGTTCAGATGAAAGAATGAGGGCGGAGTGCCGGCTGCTGCCTCGAACTCGTCGAGGACCCTGGTGAGGTCTCCCTGTGAACGGGTGATGTCGTGCCCGGACGCGAGGAGATGACACGTATCGAGGCCGTAGCCGGTCCGGTGCCGCAGCCGGGAAGGCACCGCCTGCAGGATAGCCCCTACCTCAGCAGCAGTCCGGCCGAAGGTCATGCCGGCACCGGCTGTGTTCTCAACCAGAAGTCGGGTTCCTCCCGGAATCGCCTCCAGCGCCTCCGTGATAGCCTGCGCGACCCGACCTGCCGCAGCACTGCGGTCTCCCGAGGTAGCCGCTCCAGGATGAAAGCAGACACTCCCCACACCGAGCGCAGTGGACCTCTCCAACTCCTTTCGCAGTCCCGCCCGCGCTCTGGCCAGCTTGGTTTCATCCTCGGTTGCAGTGTTGAGCACATAGGCAGCATGTACCATCACATGCTCGGTCTCTATCCGGGTCTGAGACAGCGCCGCGTGGAATCGCTCAATTCGCTCGGGGCGCATGGTCGACTTGTCACCGTAGTACTGCGGAGGTGCGGTGAAGATTTGCAGCGCTCTCATGCCGGCGTTGGCCGCCCTGCGTGCCGCCATGTGTATGCCACCGTTCGCGATGGTGTGGGCACCTATGAATCGGGCCACGAGCGCCTCCTCTGAATGCGATAACGTGACGGTCCGCACAGCCCTGTCGGGACTGAGAGCGGATTGTACCAGATAGCCGCAAACGAGCGGCTGCCGTTACTACTAACGCCGCATCTTTGGAGGTTAACGTGGCCAGGGATAAGAACGAAGCGATCAACAGCTACATCACCGATATGCTGGCGCTGGAGGATCATATCGAGAAGGCGCTTCGGGGACAGCTGGAGGACCTCAAGGACTACCCCGACGTGATCGGCGAGCTGACGCAGATCCACCGCAAGGTCGAGCACCACATATCCGACCTCAAGCAGCTGAGCAAGCAACGCGACGCAGGGGGCGCCACAGATGCGATCAAGCGGGCTGGATCGGCGGTCCTGGGGTTGGGTGCCGCCGCGGTAGACCTGGTTCGCAAGGAGGGATTACCGAAGAATTTGCGCGACGACTACACAGCGTTCAGTCTCGCCACTATCGGCTACGTTATGCTGCACACGACCGGACTCTCACTGGGCGAGCGCGAAGTAGCCGACCTGGCTCGCCAGCATTTCTCCGACTATGCCGAAGCCGTGACGCGGCTGCACAACATCGTACCGGGCGCGGTAGTGCGCTACCTGAGGGAGGACGGTCTGCCGGTCCAGGAGGGTGTTCTCCCGGAAGTCAGCCGCGCGATCGAGGAGGTCTGGCACTCCCAGTCTGCTCAAGCGCCACGGGCTGAAGAGGCTTCAATGGGGCGCCGGCTCTAGTTTTCTGGCCGTTTCCTTCGACGGCGAGACTCTCGGTGTGATGCCGGCAAAAGAACAGTCGTGCCGGCATCACATTCAAGGGCTCGAAATCCTGGTTGACCTGATCGAAGACTTCTCGCAGGTATGGCAGGACTGTTCGGGTGAACTGATATACCAGAAACGCGCCGTTGGGATGAAGCAGCTCGTGGGTCTTGCGCAGAATGGTCCCTCGAATTTCCGGCGCTATCGTCGTGTAGGGGATTCCCGAAAGAACGTAATCGGCATGGCTCAGATTGAGCCGAGCGAGCGCCGCATCGGCTTCGGCTGCTGAGCCGTGCACCACATGCAGGCGATCGTCATGAATCCTGCCGCGCAGAAAGCGGACGAAATCGGCATTGGTCTCGAGCGCAATCAGTACCGCATCAGGGCGCATCCGGCGAAGAATCTCGGTGGTGAAAGTACCTACCCCGGGACCATACTCCAGAAACACCCGTGCCCGGACCCAGTCTACCTCACCCAGAACTTTCTTGACCAGAAACTTGGAGCTGGGAATCAAGCTGCCGAGCATTTTGGGATGTTTGAGGAAATTGCGTCCGAAGAGCAGAATTTGCTCGGAACGCGAGGCGCTCTGTGCGGGCACGGTAAAAGATCTGCCTTTCAGGAGTGGACTTGCCCGCCAACCTGCCGGGCGCCGGACTTGGCCGGCGCCGGCCGGCGGAGACTGAGGAAACCCTTCGAAGCTGCTAGCGAGCCGTGGTGGTATCCCGCATTGTCTCGCCCTGCCGCCTCACATCACCTTCCC
>DATFFX010000378.1:0-3436 GCA_035249825.1 Gemmatimonadales bacterium
GGCTAAATTAGGAGTGGTACAGAGCGCCAGGCAACTCCGCATCACCATCCAACTTTTTCACGGAGACCGTGTGCAGAAATCCGTCGCCGGTGTGTTGCTGGCCCTTGTGGCCGTGGCGCCCGCCTGCGCCCGGCGCGTCGAAGCTCCTCCCGCCACCCCAGCGGCGGGGATCGCGCCGAGCTGGCAACCTGCAAAGGCACGGGTCACTGAAGCCGCGAAAGCTCTCGTCGTCTCAGGCAGCCCGGTTGCCAGCGAGGTGGGTCGAGAGATCCTGCAGCAAGGCGGTAACGCGGTGGACGCTGCCGTCGCCGTGGGCTTCGCACTTGCCGTAGTCCACCCGGAGGCCGGAAACATCGGTGGTGGTGGCTTCATGGTGATCCGCCTGGCGGACGGCCAGGTACAGACACTCGATTATCGGGAGACCGCGCCCGGTGAGGCCTCACGCGACATGTACCTCGCGGCCGGACCTGACGCGAGTGTCACCGGACATCTGGCCGCCGGAGTGCCCGGAGCCGTCGCGGGCCTGACAGAAGCCCATCGCCGGTTCGGACGCCTTCCCTTCTCCACAGTGATCTCGCCGGCAATCCGCCTGGCGTACGACGGCTTCGTGGTGGACGAATATCGCAGCCGTTCGATTGGAGAGGATAGCGCCAGACTGGTGATGTTCCCGGCTTCGCGCGCCACCTTCCTTCCCAACGATCTTCCACCGGCACCCGGCTCCACGTTCAGACAACCGGAGCTAGGGGGCACTCTCGAGGCGATCCGGGACAGTGGCAGCACGGGATTTTATCGGGGTTGGGTAGCGGATCTCATCGTCGCTGAAATGACGCGCGGCGGTGGGTTGATCAGCCACGAGGACTTGGCGCGTTATCGAGCCATATGGCGTGAGCCGATCGAAATCTCGTACCGGGGTCATACGGTCTACTCGATGGCGCCGGCATCGTCGGGCGGCGTCACCATGGGACAGATGCTGAACATCATGGAAGGGTACGATCCCCTGCCTCCGTTCGGCTCCGCGGCTCTCCTGCACCGGGAGGCCGAGGCGATGCGCCGCGCCTTCACCGACCGCAACCGACACCTGGGAGATCCGGGCTTCGTCAGGAACCCCGTCGAACGGCTGCTTTCGAAAGAGTACGCGGCTGAGCTGCGCAGCCAGATCGGGGAGCAAGCTTCGGCCACTCCCAGGTTCGAGACTGGTGCGGGCGGCGGATCCTCGACGACTCATTACTCGGTGGTCGATGCGGAGGGAAACGCGGTCAGCTGCACGACGACGTTGAACAACAGCTACGGCAGCGCCGTGACCGTCACCGGAGCCGGCTTTCTCCTCAACGACGAGATGGACGACTTCGCTACCACACCAGGTCAGCCGAATATGTACGGCCTGGTGCAGGGAGACGCGAATGCTATCGCGCCCGGCAAGAGGATGCTCTCCGCCATGACCCCGAGCATCGTCCTCGACCGGGAGAAGCAGCTGTATCTCGTCGTGGGAACTCCGGGCGGTCCCAAGATCATCACGATGGTTTATCACGTGATCTCGAACGTTATCGATCATCGTATGGGGTTGCCGGATGCCGTGCAGGCTCCGCGAGCGCACCACCAGGCGCTTCCGGACAGCCTGCAGCTCGAGACGGGAGGATTCCTGCCGGCAGTACTCGACAGTCTCAGGGCCAGGGGTCACGGGATCTGGACCCGCCAGCCCTGGGGCGACGTGGAGGCCATCGTGCGCACAGCCACAGGCTGGCAAGGTGTGACGGATCCGAGGAGGGGAGGCGGGGGGGCGGGCTATTGAGGAGGCCTAGAAGTGAGAAGTGAGAAGTGAGAAGTGAGAGGTGAGAGGTGAGAGGTGAGAGGTGAGAGGTCAGAAGGGCCCCTCGTCGCCCCTTCTCACTTCTCACTTCTGACTTCTCACTTCTCACAGTCACTAACTGGTAGGCGTGAATTCCTCGGTCAGTGACAATGTCACCGTCGTACCCTGGGGCAGGACGACGTCGCGATCCTTCGTCTCTACTGCCCGCTGGGTGCCCACTGCACCGCCGATCACGCCGCCGATAATGGCGCCTTTGCTGCTTCCACCGAGAACCCGCCCGACGACCGCCCCCACCGCCGCGCCCGCGGCCGGCTTCGCGATATCACCCGCGTTGGTGCCGCGGCCCTCGAGTTTGGTAGTGACCCCCTTGATGCTGGCAGAAAGCGGATAGGATTGTCCGCCCATGACGAGGGAGGTGGGCTGCACCGTGAGGGTACCCGTCGTATCGCTCTTGTTCTCCGACTCCTTGATGGCAGTCACCTTCAAGACGACTTCTGAGCCCGCGGGAATGACGACTCTACCCGAACGGTCCTTCACATCGTTCGCGACAGTCGCCGTGACCGTATCACCCACCTTGTTCTTGTGGGAGCGAATTTCGGCGTTGGTGGACGCTGTCATGGTCGTGCCTGCGGCAAGACTCCGCGGGGTTGGCGCCGGTGCGCTGGTACGGGGCTGCTCGGGTGCTGGCGTCGGTTGCGCCGCGGGGCGGCTGGGCTGCGGACTGGGGGTCGTCCGGCGCGGTGCCGGTGCGGGAGCACTCGCCACGGGTTCCTCTGTGGCGCGATCGTTCAGCTCGGCCGTGGTGTCGACGGGGGCCAGCTGTAGATCACGACTCAGGCTATCCGCCGTGGCCATCTCACCTCTGTCGCCACCGCCACAGGCTGCGACGGCCAACAACGTAAGCCCTGCGATCATCGCTCTCGACATCTAAGCCTCCTTGGGTGTGACTTGCTCGGGTTCCGGGACCCGATGACATTCTCTATCTATATCTATGCAAACACTGCAGTCGCTTCTTCCCTATCTCAGGCCCTACAAGAAAGCCTTCCTGGCGGGTTTGGCGCTGGTAGCCGTCTCGAACTTCTTCGCTACCCTCGGACCCCGTTTCCTGCAGCAGGGAATCGATGCGTTGCGCGGCAACCAATTCGACCAGGTACAAACCGCAGTTCTGCTCCTTGTTCTCGTAGCCGTCGCCAGCGGCGTGGCGCGGTATGGAATGCGCGAGTTGCTCAACAGCGGCAGTCGCCGCGTTGAGACCGACCTGCGAGACCATCTATACAATCACCTTCAGCGCATGTCGGCCGAATTTTACGACCGGTACCCGACCGGGGATGTGATGGCCCGCACAACCAATGACCTGCTGGCGGTCCGGATGGTTGCCGGTCCAGCGCTGATGTATCTCGTTGATACCACAGTACGTGGCCTCTTCATCGCCCCTGCCATGCTGGCGATAAGCCCCCGGCTCACCCTACTGGCGTTACTACCTCTGTTGGGCCTGCCGCTGGCAATGGTGTTTCTGGGCCGCATCATTCACCAGCGCTCCGAGGAAATTCAGGCCCAATTCAGTGAGCTCACCAGCCACGCGCACGAGAACATCTCCGGGGTTCGGGTGGTGCGGTCCTACCGCCAGGA
>DATFFX010000379.1:0-10727 GCA_035249825.1 Gemmatimonadales bacterium
TCGCGCTGGAACAAGGCGACAGCGATCTCACTGGGGGTAAGCGATTCGCGCACGTGTCGCACCAGGAGATCGATGACCGACGCCCGTCGGAGCGTACCGGCTACTTCCTGCCCGAAGGTGGTGAGTCGGCGTACGAGCTCGAGATCGGCGTCAGATCCAGACGCAAGCTTCGATGAGGGAGGGTTAGTCATGATCCGTGCGAATACGCGGGGCCGCCTGACGTCGGCGGACCTGCAGCTGGTGATCCTGTTGTTGAGCCGCGGTTCTGCTCACCGCCGCGCCTATCTGGAGCGGCGGCTGACTACCGAGGGACCCGACTCACTGCTCGACACGCCGGAACTGGTCGAGCGGCTGCTGACGGTGCGTTCGATGCTGTTACCATCGGAGGCGCTCTTCTTTTACGTGCTGGTCCGGCAGGCGCTGCGAGACTCGGGTCTCGACGACCGCGACCTGGCGGACTATCTGGCAGCACTCCTTCTGGAGTTCGGACAGCGGGATCGTGCCTGGCGAATAGACTGGAACGATGACCAGCAGCACCGCTATCTGGTAGATATTCTGGCCGACCTCGAGGCGACTGGAGGCGACCGCCGCTTCAAGGTAATGGTGCACCTCGGCAACTATGCTCTGTGGCTCACCGGGCTGTTTCCCGATTATATCGCAGCCCGGCGCCTCCGCAAAGCGGGACCGGATGTGAGCTACTATGACGCGCTTGGCAGTAGAGGCTTTGGACTGGCCTCCGACCATGCTCTGGCCGCCCAATATGGCCTTGACCTGGTGCTCAGAACCGCGGCCGAGCGCTTCTCCTCTCTACGGAGCGCGCTCAACGGCGTGAGTGATCGCGTGTTCTTTCCGTCCTCCTCCCACTAAGCTCTGCAGGCAAGACCAGCCTCTTGCACGAGTCCCGAAAACAGACCAGATCCCGCACCACCCGAGCCAGGAGACATGTCCTCCGGGTGCCACTGCACCGCCAGCATCCATGAAGCACCGCTCTCACTCTCGACGATTTCGATCAGGCCATCGCTGCTCCACCCGCTCGCTACCAGGCCGGGTGCAAGATTCTTGATGGCCTGGTGGTGAACCGAGTTGACGTTCGCCTCGGTGGTTCCCAGCGCGACCGCGGCCCGGCTCCCCGGCTGAATTCGAACCAGATGGCTGGGAGCCTCCCGCGCGCCAGTGGGGCAGTGGTCCAGGCCACCTGACCATTCGGAAGGCAGATCCTGATACAGCGTGCCGCCGAGCGCCACATTGATGAGTTGAATTCCCCGGCAGATACCCAGGATCGGCAGGGCACGCTGGCGAGCTACCGCGAACAGGGCCAGCTCGAACACATCCCGTTGCTGACTGGGCGGACTCAGTTGCGGAGAAGGATCTGCCCCATACCAGGAGGGAGCAATGTCCTCACCACCGGTCAGAAGAAGTCCGTCGCAACCGTCGAGCACCGCCCCGGCCAGTGAAGCTCCCACGAGCGGAGAGATAATAAGGGGAAGGCCGCCGGCGCCGAGCAGCGCACGCACGTAGGCCGCGTTTACACCGGTCCGATCGGCTCCATCCCAGGTGCGCACCACCCCACTTACGGCGATGCGGGGCAGACTCACTGAATGACCGTATCCGGGAAGAGCGGACACCGGGGATCCTCGATCTTGGTGAGATCCAACTCGATGCCGAGCAAAGGCACGCTCCCATCCCCCACTGCTACCGATCCGATTTCCGGCGCTCCTTCCACTGGCGTCCCCTCATAGAGCATCACGCCAGCCGGCTTCGCATTTACATCCTGGACCAGCACCCCGAATCCGGGTTTGACATTGGCAGGGAGCTGCCCCTGCAAGCCGACGATCCACAGGGAATCGGCGCGCCCGACGATCGCGGGGTAGGCCTGACCGGCGACTTGGCGAACCACGAGTCGTTCAGGAAGGTTACGCGGCGGCGAGGCGAGCGTCTGGTTCGCTATGCTGAACTGAGCCAGCAAGGCCGCAGGACCGGCGAGCGCGGCGAGTCCGCAAGCCGCCGACGATCGACCGCGATCGGCGGAGCCTTGGCACGCCGACGTCAGCAGGAACGTCATGATCAGGAGGCCACGCATGCGGAGAAGATAAGGGGCCAACCGTTCCGCTGCATACAGTTGCCGGTGTGCCATGCAGCCTCGATGGCGGTGGTACCTGTGATCGTCATCACATCATGACGCCGCCTTGGCGCGTATGCATCGGAAATTACAGTTGCAGGCGGTGTTGATGCGTCATCTCGGCCGGAAGGATCGTCAGTTGCGGGGGATGCGACCCCTGCGGTCTGGCGATCTTCGCATATGAGCACCTGGTTCCGTGACCGCGCCGAGGCCGGGCGGTACCTGGCAGCCACGCTGCGGGATTACGCAGGGCGTTCAGACGTTCTCGTCCTCGCATTGCCCCGCGGTGGGGTACCCGTGGGATACGAGGTTGCCCAGGCGTTGCACGCGCCGCTCGATATCATGCTGGTCCGGAAGCTCGGAGTGCCTGGCCACGAAGAGCTCGCCATGGGTGCCATTGCCTCCGGTGGAGTGCGCGTCATCAGCGACGAGATCGTCCACGCGCTCGCGATTCCTGAACGAGCCATTGCCGCCGCCGCTGCCGGTGAGCAGCACGAGCTCGAACGACGGGAGCGAGTCTATCGCGGGGACCGGCCACCTCCAGTGATAGGGGGAAAGACCGTGATTCTGGTGGACGACGGGCTGGCCACCGGTGCAACGATGCGGGCAGCGGTCGCCGCGCTGCGAGCTCAAGAGCCGGAGCGGCTGGTGGTGGCAGTTCCCGTAGCGGCACCGGAAACGTGCGAGGCACTTCGGGCCGAGGTGGATGAGGTTGTCTGCGCTCTCACTCCTGACCCCTTCATCGCTGTGGGACAGGCATATCTGGATTTTTCGCAGAACACGGATCAGGAAGTCCGTGATCTGCTGTCCCGATCGGCCGAAGAGCTGAATGCCCCACGTCCGGTAGCCTGAGCATTCTGTTTAGAGGAATGTGATGATTCGTACAGCCACGATGCCGCTGACCACCGTCATTCGTGACGCCGCCCGCCCAGTTACGGGCGGCTCTGGGGACTACGACCCGCTCATCGAGCTGATCGGCGATGCCCAGGTTGTACTCCTCGGAGAGGCGAGCCACGGCACCCATGAATTCTATCGTGAGCGCGCCCGCTTGACCCAACGACTGATCACGGAGGAGGGCTTCACCGCGGTAGCGGTCGAAGCCGATTGGCCGGATGCCTACCGGGTCAACCGGTGGGTACGGGGGTCTGGTGATGATAAGGATGCGCTGCAAGCGCTCGGAGGGTTCGAACGGTTCCCCCGCTGGATGTGGCGGAATCAGGACGTGCTCTCCTTCATCACCTGGTTGCATCGACACAACCATTCGCAGCAGGAGAGCAGTCGGGTCGGGTTCTACGGACTGGACCTCTACTCCCTTTTCACATCCATGCAGGAGGTGATCAGGGTTCTGGAAAGCATAGATCCTCCGGCCGCGGACCGCGCACGCTATCGCTATAGCTGCTTCGACGCTTACGGCGAGGATACGCAGGCCTACGGCTATGCAGCAGGGGTCGAGGTCACCCGCTCCTGTGAGGACCAGGCGGTGCAGCAGTTGCTGGAGGTTCAGCGGCGGGCCGCGGAGTTGGCCTCCGGGGCTCATGACCTGCAGGGGGATGACGCATTCTACATAGAGCAGAATGCGCGTCTGGTGAAGAATGCGGAGGAATACTACCGGACCATGTTCCGGGGTCGGATCGACTCCTGGAATCTGCGGGACAGCCATATGGCCGAGACGCTGGATGCGCTGATCGCGCATCTCGGCCGCAATCAAAGCCATGCTCGGGTCGTGGTCTGGGAGCACAACTCCCATATCGGCGATGCGCGCGCCACTTCGATGGGCGACATGGGTGAATGGAATGTCGGCCAGCTCACTCGCGAGCGGTTCGGAGACGAAGTGAGACTGATCGGATTCACGACTTACAAGGGAACCGTCACCGCTGCCTCGGACTGGGACTCGCCGGCGGAACGGAAGCGAGTGCGCCCGGCGTTGCAGGGCAGTGTCGAGGCGCTGTTCCACACGATTGGCCTGCCGGGATTTCTGCTTCCTTTGAGAGGCGATATGGCTCTGGAGGAAGCGCTGCGTGCTCCCCGTTTGGAACGAGCCATTGGAGTGATCTACCGGCCGGAGAGCGAGCGAGTCAGCCACTACTTCGAAGCCCGAATACCACAGCAGTTCGATGCGGTGATTCACCTGGACGAGACCAGCGCCGTGGAGCCCCTGGACTGGATGGCCGGGTGGGGCGAGGGCGAGCCGCCGGAAACCTTCCCGACCGGCCTCTAAAGAGGAGGAGCTTATGGAGCGTCAAGGAAAGCTGATACCAGGAGTCCTGCTGGGAGCGGGTGCAATGTATCTCCTGGACCCTGACCGGGGAGCGCGGCGCCGGTCACTGCTGCGCGATCGCGTCGTACATGCGAGTCACAAGCTCGGCGACGGTCTATCGGCCACGGCCCGCGATACCCGGAACCGGGCGGTGGGGGCCGCCGCCGAGCTCCGGTCCCGATTCAAAGAAGATGAGGTCGATGATTCTGTGCTGCACGAGCGGGTCCGATCGGCCATCGGACGCGTGGCCACCCACCCATCCTCCGTCACCGTGACGGCGTTCGACGGCCAGGTCACCCTGTCGGGGCACGTACTGGCCGGTGAAGTGGATGAGTTGATCAATCGGGTGAAGCAGGTCAGGGGCGTCCGTGAAGTGCGGAATGAGCTCCAGATGCATCACACGGCAGAGGGTGTTTCCGCATTGCAGGGAAGTGGTCGCTCACGGGAGGAGCGCTCCGAATTAATGCAGGAGAATTGGGCTCCCGCCATCAGGCTGGGACTCGGCACGTTGGGCGGGGTGCTCGCATTCAAGGGCTTTCGCGGCAAGGGCATGATCGCCAATTCACTGACTTTGGCCGGTATGGGGCTCATCAGCCGGGCAGTCACGAACCTGCCGACCGGCCGCTTGCTCGGGACGAACGCCGGCCGGCGCGCAATAGACATTCAGAAGACTATCGTGGTACGCGCCCCAATCGAGCAAGTATGGGAGCTGTGGAGCAACTTCGAGCATTTCCCCCGCTTCATGTCGCATCTGCGTGAAGTTCGTAGAGTCAGCACCAATCGCTCGCACTGGGTTGCCGCGGGACCTGCTGGAGTGCCGGTCGAGTGGGATGCAGTGATCACCGAATGGGAGCCTCGGGAAGCGAT
Source organism: Gemmatimonadales bacterium (assembly GCA_035249825.1). Lineage (GTDB taxonomy): Bacteria > Gemmatimonadota > Gemmatimonadetes > Gemmatimonadales > GWC2-71-9 > CAVVWJ01. Next base: position 5,244 of record DATFFX010000379.1, read on the forward strand.
CGCCTGGAAGAGCGTCGAAGAATCCACGGTAAAGACGGCCGGCCGGGTGCGCTTTCGCTCGGTAACAGACGGCAGTACCGAAATCGACATCCAGCTTTCCTACAATCCGCCGGCCGGCGCGTTGGGGCACACCGTGGCGGCGCTATTCGGAGTCGATCCGAAGCGTGCCATGGATCAGGATATGGTGCGCCTGAAATCGCTGTTGGAGGAGGGAAAGACCCGGGCCGACGACGAGCCTGTCCACCTCGATGAGGTGATCTCGGGTCGCGACGGTGGCTGAGATGCGACACACAACAGCGGGGCTCGTGCAGGTTGAGGCGGGTTCCGTCAGTCTGGAAGGGGATCTTCACGTTCCGCAGGGTGCGGCAGGCGTGGTGCTGTTCGCGCATGGCAGCGGCAGCAGCCGACACAGCACCAGGAACCGGTTCGTGGCCGGTCAGCTTCAAGCGGCTGGTCTCGCCACGCTTCTCATCGACCTTCTCACGGCCGATGAAGAAGCGCTGGATCAGCACACCGGGCACCTTCGTTTCGACATTGCACTGTTGGCCGAGCGACTTGTGTCTGCCACCAGCTGGCTCAACGAGGATCCCTCGACCAGGTCGTTCCGGGTCGGCTACTTCGGGGCGAGCACCGGCGGGGGAGCGGCGTTGGTGGCGGCGGCTCAGATCCCCCGAGAGGTGGGTGCGGTGGTATCTCGCGGCGGCCGCCCTGATCTGGCGGACGCTGCGTTGCCACGGGTACAAGCGCCTACCCTCCTGATCGTTGGAGGGCAGGACCCGATTGTCCTGGACCTGAACCGCGCTGCCATGGCCCGCATGCGCGCGGTAAACAGGCTCGAGATCATACCGGGGGCCACCCACCTCTTTGAGGAGCCCGGCGCTTTGGAGACTGTGGCGCAGCTCGCCGGAGCTTGGTTCCTCCAGCACCTGACTGGACGGGCCGGCTCCGACTGATCAGCCGGCCCATCGCTCAAGCTCCGAGCTCCTTGAGAAGCCGCGCCAGGTTCGCCCGGGCCCGCCTTTCGTACCGTTCTCTGAACTCCACCGTCTGATAAATCGAAGGGCGACGCAGGAACTCCCCGAGGAGTTCGGAGCGGGCGCTTCGATATGTCATCTCGGACACCCACGCGTACTCGCGTCGGATCTGTCGTTCGAAGCGGTCGAAAACCTCGCGGGAACGTCCCAGAATAGAGAGGTCGATGTCGCACAGGAGAGCCGCGTCCGGCTCGCTCGGAACGGCGTCGTGCCGGGTGGCCCGTATCAGTTCGGCGATATGATCCGTCACCTCTGACGGCACTTCGGCGTCGTCCAGCGCCGTCCGAGCCAGATCGGCGCTCCGGTCTTCGTTGTCGGAGCGGGCGGGCTGATAAATGGCGTCGTGGAACCAGAGTGCCGCCTCGACTCGGATGGGGTGCCGAGCGCTCCTGCGGCTCAGATCGAGCTGCTCCAGACAATCCTGGATATGCGCAGCGGTGTGGTAGCTGCGTGTCGGCTCGGCGTATGCTGTTGCTAACCGGGTAAATACGGAGAGCCCGTCTCCTCGGGCACCGAGACCACTCCAGAGCGCGGTCCAGCGTCCCAGGTCCAGGGTCCGGGAGCGCGTCACCCGTTATCCCGATGCTACTGGAGATCGCTCAGTGGTAAGGAGCTCCTCGCACCACGCAATCTCGACCTCGAGTCGGTGGATCTGGATGGCCGTCTCCGCCAGACAGTCCTCCAGCTCCCGCCCCTCGGTCGCTGAGTGCAGGGCAATCACCACATCACGCAGACCCTCCAACTCATACGTCAGGAGCTGATGATAGCGCCGAGCCGCGGAAGTGAGCGTCGGAGCCAGCCGCCGCAACTCGGCTTTGCGATCGAGGGTATGCTCGATGGAATGGCGGGCGGCGTAATCCTCGGCCGCAAGACGTGGGCGTCTTCGCTCCAAAGCCCGGGCCAGTAACGGGACCCTTCGCCGGTGCCGGTTACGGAACCGCCTGATAGCCTCCAGAAAGCTGCGCAGCGTCAGCGGCACTGCCGGCCTCTTGGTAGTGAACGATGGAAGGGGAGGCCTCGATTATAGCGAGGTCACAAGACGGAGCCTAGAGGGACTCGCTTGACGCTCCTCTGAGGCACTCCTAACATTCGGTCTCCCTCGTTGCCCCTCTGCTTCCCACGACACGGTGCTTGCCGGCCATGTTCGAGAGTGTGAAGGCCCGGCTGGAGAAATTGTTTCGCGACCATTCCCGGTCCGATCCGCGCGCGTACATGGCCGGTTTACGAGAAGCGTTGCTGGAGGCGAAGACCGGGGTTTCGACAATGCAAAGCGCACTGGCCGCCACCGAGCGAGAGCTCACGGGCGAACGCCGGCAGCTCGCGGACGCTGAAAGAAGGGGACGACTCGCGGCCGAGGTGTCCGATGCCGAAACCATTGCGGTCGCTGAGCGATTCGCAGTGCGTCATCGAGAGCGGATTGCCGTGCTCGAGCGCAAGCTCATCGTCCAGCGTGACGAGCTGGCTCTGGCTCGACGCGAAGTCGAGGACATGCTGGGCCAGTACCGCACCGGCCGGTGGGGTGCGGAGGCTGACTCCATCCGGGCTGCCTGGCGTGACATCGAGGCCGCAGGCGGAGATCGTCCTGCTACAGCGATGGATGACGAGCGGCTCCGCACCGAGGCAGACAGCAGGCTGAAGGAGCAGGCCGTGGAAGCGCAGCTGGCGTTTCTCAAATCAAAGCTCAAGAAACGCGAACGGTAAACAGTGAACCGTGAATGGGTGGAACTTGCTCGGTTGCTTGCGTGGCGACTCGGCTGTGTCATAGCTATGGTCTCCTGTTTACCGTTCACTGCTCACCGTTCACGCCTCTTCGCGCAGACCCTCACCGCCGCTCCATCTCACTTACAAAAGCTCGCCCACACCTACAGCATCGTGGCATTCGATTCCAGCACCGGTGATCTCGGCGTAGCGGTACAGTCGAAGTTTCCCAACGTGGGCGGCATCGTACCCTGGGGCCGGGCCGGCGTTGGAGCCGTCGCGACCCAGAGTCTGGCGAATACGGCCTACGGAGAACGCGGGCTGGATCTCATCGCCCAGGGCGCGACCGCCGAGGAAGCCCTTCGGATCATCATGCGAACCGATACGATGCTTCAGGACCGGCAGGTCGGCATCGTAGACGCGCGGGGAAACGCGGCGAGCTTCACCGGCAAGACGACATTCGACTGGGCGGGCGGACGAACCGGCGGGGTGGGACGGGATCCTGGCCAGGCAGGCGGCAAAGGCGAGGTCATCGTGGGACGGGGGTACACGGCGCAGGCGAACATCATGGTCTCGGACCAGACGGTCAAGAACATGGCCGAGACATTCGAGCGGACCCAAGGCAACCTGGCCGACCGGCTCATGGCTGCTCTCAAGGCCGGGCAGGCCGGCGGCGGAGACAAGCGAGGGGTTCAGTCCGCCGCACTCCTCGTGGTGCGGAAGAATGGAGGGTACCTCGGGGTCAATGATCGGTTCGTCGATATCAGAGTGTACGACGCTCCTGATCCGATCGCGGAGTTGGAGCGTCTGCTCGCCCTGCACAAGCTGCACTTCTTCCCCAGTGACGCCGGCGATCTGGTACCGATCAGTGCCGCCATCGTGAGACAGCTGGAGCCGATTCTGCTGCGTGAGCCGGCCGGACAACCCGAGAAGTGGCTCAGCCGCCAGCAGGGCAGGGCAACGCCCGAGTTTCTGGAGGCGCTGAAAAATTTCATGTACTGGGAGAACTATGACGTGCGGGTCCGGATGGATGGAAAGATCGATCGAGTGGTGTTGAAGGACGTGCTGGAGAAGCGAAAGATGCGAAGTGGCGACCGTAACTAGACCAGCCAGTGCGCCGCCCGCGGGTGAGGGCGATACCCGCTTCTTCGGCCATCCACGCGGGCTTGCCACCTTGTTCTTCACCGAAATGTGGGAGCGCTTCAGCTATTACGGGATGCGTGCGCTCCTCATCCTGTTCATGACTGCGCCGGTCGCCGCGGGCGGGCTCGGATTCGACACGGCGAAAGCCGGGCCGATCTACGCCTTGTACGTCAGCTCGGTGTACCTCCTGTCACTTCCGGGTGGATGGATTGCGGACCGGGTGCTCGGGCTTCGACGAACGGTGTTCGTTGGCGGCGTGATCATCATGGCCGGGCACATCTGCCTCGCTGTGCCCTCGATGACCACGTTCTATTTGGGGTTGGTGCTGATTGCAACCGGCACTGGGCTGCTCAAACCGAATGTCAGTGTCCTGGTCGGGAAACTGTACCAGGCCGAGGATGTGCGGCGTGACGCGGGTTTTTCGATTTTTTACATAGGGATCAACGTGGGAGCCCTCCTCGCCCCGCTGGTCACCGGATGGCTGGCGCAGGGGGATACCTTCAAGCGAGTCCTGAGCTCGGCAGGCATCGCGCCGGAGTCCTCCTGGCACTGGGGTTTCGGTGCGGCGGCGGTGGGGATGTTCCTGGGTCTGGTACAGTACACCCTTGGCGGCAAGCATCTGTCGCCTGACGGCCTGCGGCCGGTGCGGCCGGCCGATCCTGCCGCAGCCACCAGGGCCGATCGCCAGGTGCGTCTGGTGGGAATCACGGTCCTTGCCGTCATGCTGGTGAGCGCGGCGCTCGTCATCACGGGAGTGGTCTCGCTCGACCCCGAGGCAATCTCCCGCAACTTCAAGTGGGTCCTCATTGCGATAACCGTCGCCTTTTTTGCCTGGCTCTTCCTCCTGGGCCGGTGGACGCCAGAGGAGCGGAAGCAGCTGGTGGTTATCACCGTCTTGTTCGCCGCCGCCACGGTGTTCTGGATGGCCTACGAACAGGCGGGCTCCACCCTGAACCTGTTTGCGCAACGAGACACCAACAACATCGCATTCGGCCGAAGCTTTCCGGCGAGCTGGTATCAGTCTCTCCCGCCTCTCTTCGTGATTCTGTTCGCGCCGTTATTTGCGGCACTCTGGGTCCGGCTCGGCCATCGGAACCCCTCCAGCCCGGCGAAATTCACTGCTGGTCTGGTGCTGCTGACGATAGCGTTCGCGATCATGATTGGTGCGGCCTCGGTGGCTGCAACCGGGGTGCGGGTGAGTCCGATGTGGCTCGTGGTCTCGTATCTCTTCCAGACGCTGGGCGAACTGTGCCTCAGCCCTGTCGGCCTGAGCGCGATGACCAGATTGGCCCCAGCCCGCATCGCCGGCCTGGTGATGGGTGTGTGGTTTCTCGCACTCTCGGTGGGAAGTTACCTCGCGGGAATGGCTTCCAGCGTGTATGAGACGATGCCACTACCCAGACTGTTCACGGTTGTGACTGTCACGGCGCTCGTGGCCGCGATCGTGATGGCGCTGCTGGTAAGGCCGATCGCCAGGATGCTTCAGCGGTCGTGAGGCCTTCGTAGCTGGAGCTCGGCCGTTTCATAGATGAGCACCTCCCCTACCTCATCATCTTCATACGATCCAACGGGCCGCATGCCTACCTTCTCGGCTACATGCACCGCTGGG
>DATFFX010000380.1:0-3835 GCA_035249825.1 Gemmatimonadales bacterium
CCAGCAGACCAGACAGGTGCATGGGAAAGAAGGCGACGTTGAAGAAGACGAACATGAGCCAGAAGTTCCACTTGCCCAGTTTCTCGCTCAGTAATCGTCCGGTCACCTTTGGCAGCCAGTAATAGAGCCCGGCAAATAGCGGGAAAATCACCCCGCCAATCAAGACATAGTGGAAATGCGCCACGATGAAGTAGGAATCGTGCGCCTGCCAGTCGAACGGCACGGCGCCCACCATCACTCCGGTCAGCCCGCCAATGGTGAAGATCACCAGAAATCCGACCACAAAGAGGAGCGGTGTGCGCCATACCGGCCGGCCCCCCCACAACGTGGCGATCCACCCGAATACCTGTATCCCGTTCGGGATGGCGATCGCGAGGCTTGCGGCGGTGAAGAAACCCATGGCCACCGCGGCCAGACCCGTGGTGAACATGTGATGCACCCAGAGCCCGAAGCTGAGGAAGCCGGTGGCCACGATGGAAAGCACCATGAGGGTGTAGCTCACGAGCGGACGCCGGGCGAACGTCTGCACCACGTGGGACACGATTCCCGCCGCCGGGATGAACATGATGTACACCTCAGGGTGGCCGAAGACCCAGAAGAGGTGCTGCCAGAGGAGCGGCTTGCCCCCCGCTTCAGGTTTGAAGAACGCGGTGATTCCCTTCCGGTCGAGCTCGAGCATTGCCGTGCCGACGATGAGCGGCGTAAAGGCAAAGATGATCATCACTCCCGTGACCAGCATCGCCCAGGCGAAGAGCGGCATCCGGTTCAGTGTCATGCCGGCGGCCCTCATGCGCAGTATGGCCACGATCATCTCCGCCGCGGCGCCGAGTGCCGCGATCTCCGCGACACTGAGCCCGATGTCCCAGAAATCGAGATTGAGGCCGGGGGAATACTCGATATTGGTAAGCGGAACGTACGCGAACCAGCCGCCATCCGGCGCCAGGCCGAAGAAGAAGCTGGAGTAGAGGAAGAGACCGCCGAAAAGAAAGGTCCAGTAACTGAACGCCGTCATCCGCGGGAACGGGAGATCGCGCGTCCCGATCAGCAGTGGAAGCATGTAATTCGCGAGCGCCTCGATGAATGGGATGACGAACAGGAACATCATCGTCGTTCCATGCATCGTGAATATCTGGTTGTATGTCTCCGCGTCGAGAAAGGTGTTCTCGGGAGTGCCGAGCTGGATACGCATCAACAGCGCGAGGAGGCCCCCGAGCAGGAAGAACCCGAACCCGGTGATCATGTATCGATGTGCAATTGGGATATTGTTGACTTCGCGTAAGATCCCAAGCAGCCCCCGCGGGGAGCTCCAGGTCTGTTTGAACTCCTCCAGCGTGTCAGGTTGGGCCTGCGGGGGAGCCGGAATCGCCGTCATCAGCGCAGCGTGCCGAGGTACGCAAGGAGCGCATGCAGCTCCTCGGGCCGGAGTGGAATGCGGGGCATCTTGTTGCCCGGTTTGATCGCCTGCGGATTACCGACCCAGCCGGCGAGATGCCCCCTGGTATTGGGCAGCGTCCCGGCAGCCAGTGTCTGGCGGCTCGCGAGGTGGGTGAGATCAGGTCCCACCACTCCGCGGGCGGGTGTACCCCGGACCGTATGGCAGAAGGCGCACCCGGAAGACAGAAAGACTGCCTGCCCCGCCATCGCGGCGGAGTCTGAGACGGTCGCCGCCGGCCGCCGATTCTCCTCGACCCATCTGGCAAACTCCTCGGGCCGCTGGGCTATTACCCTGAACTGCATTCGAGCATGCTGCAAGCCGCAATATTCCGCGCACTCACCCCGATAGATGCCGACACTGTCAGCTTGAATCCATATGGTGTTCACCTTGCCCGGAACCAGGTCCACCTTGCCTTGCAGGCCCGGGACCCAAAAGCTGTGAATCACGTCGGGAGAGCGTAGCTGAATCCTGATGGGTCTACCTACCGGGATTCGGATCTCATTCGCGGTGCGCAGGCGGTCCTGCGGCTTCTCGCCGTGGTATTGCACGTCCCACCACCACTGTTTGCCGATGACGACGAGGTCGAGTGCGCCGGTGTCATCCCTGGGCGTGAGCCCCGCAAAGGTGGAGAGCGAAAAGACGAACAGCGGGGTGAGAACAACGGCAGGCAATGCCACACCGCCGGCCAGCACCCACATCGTGGGGGTGCGATCATCGCTGGCCGTGCGCGGGGCGGCCCGGAAACCTTTGTGGGTGAAAGCGCGCACGAGCACCACAAAGACCAGAAGGAAGACGACGGATGCGACCACCAACATGATCCACCAGAGATCTGCGATGCGTTCGGCAGCGGGCCCGCCGGGGTGAAGAGCCGACTGACCGTTCTGGCGGCACGCGAGTAGCACCAGACTGGCTAGAGCGGAGTGCCTGGCCGCCACTACTGCTCCGCGCCGCTGGTGCGGCGGTCCTGAGGCCTGCCTTCGACCGAGCCACTTTCGCCTCCGCCAGACTCACCGGACAAAGAGGTTACATAGGCCACGATCTTCCAGACCTGATCAGCCGGGATCTGCGCTCCGAACGAAGGCATGCCGTTGGGCCGGCCCTGCACGATGGTCTGGAAGATCTGCGCAGGCTCCCCGCCGTAGATCCAGTCCTCGTCAGCCAGAGGGGGGCCTATGCCCCCACCACCCGCTCCGCCGTGGCAGCCCGTGCAGTTGAACCACCCGTAATAATGCTTCCCGTCCAGCAAGGCATTCGCCTGGCCTTCATAGGGATTGCGCACCGCCGATGGGCCCTGGGTCGGGCCGGCAACCAGCTCGCTGGTGCGGACGAAGCCACCGTTGAGAGCGGTTGGAGGCCGGCCGGTCACAATGGGAGGCGACTCACCCCCACAGCCCAAGGTGATCACAACCGGAATGAGGAATCGGGACGGATACCTCACCTCGCCTCCTCTGCCGGCAGCGCGAACACGTGAAGCGTGCCACCTTCCGCCGTGTAATCGGGCAGGTCTTTCATGGCATCGGCAAACCCCAACGCGATGAACGGGTCGGCAGCCGGCAAGATGCCGAGTGCAGCCGCTCCGGCCCACCCGCCTACACCTGAGAGTACCGCCACGTACTGCCGCCCATCGGGACCGCGATAGGTCGTGGGCTGGCCGATGATCCCGGATCCAACCTGGAACTTCCAGAGCAGCTTGCCGGTGCGGGCATCGACCGCTTTGAACCAGCGATCCATGGTGCCGTAGAAGGCGACATCGCCCGCCGTAGCCAACGTGCCGCTCCACACCGGGAAGCGCTCCTCGATCTGCCAAACCTTCCGCCGCGCGAGTGGATCCCAGGCGGTGAAGACGCCCCGATGGCCACCAGGTCCGGCGTACATCCTGACCTCGGCGCCGACATATGGGGTTCCGGCGATGTAGTTGGCTTCAACCCCTTCGTAGTCCATGCAAAGGTTGTTGTGCGGGATATAGAGAAGGCCGGTACGCTGCGAGAAAGCGGACGGCTGCCAATCCTTCATACCCGGTGCGGCCGGGCATACGTTTTTAGCCTGGCGATTAGCTGTGGACTTCTCCGGATTCAGGACTGGGCGCCCCGTCTTGAGATCCACGCGGCTGGCCCAGTTCACCGGGCCGTACGGATCGGCCGCGAGGACCTCTCCGGTCGTCCGATCCAGCACGTACATGAAGCCGTTCCGTTCCGGCCGAATCAGTAACTTCCGGGCAACGCCATTCCAGGGAAGGTCGAGCAGAATATTCTCGTTGACCCCGTCATAATCCTGCTCGTCGTGTGGGGTCCACTGATAGGCCCAGAGAGCCTCACCGGTATCGGCATCTCTGGCGAACACTGACGAGGACCACTTGTTATCGCCGGGGCGAAGTGCGGGGTTCCAGGTGCCCGGGTTGGA
>DATFFX010000381.1:0-3770 GCA_035249825.1 Gemmatimonadales bacterium
CCGGAAGGGAGTGGGAATTCTTCTCGGGTGTCTGAGACAGATGGGGAGACGCCGAAGGAGTTCGGCTGCTACACAGTGGCGGGCGTCGCGTCAGGATGCGGAGTCGAGCTGCTGGCGCAGGAGCCCCGCGACCGCCGCTTCCTCCGGATCCAGCTCGGACTTGGAGTCCCGCTTCGTTCCATTCTGAAGGATCTCGAGCATGGTGCCGGCGGTGTAGGTGTCGAACACACAGGGATGGACGTAATATTTGCGACACACAGCCCGGGTGTTGTTCAACTGATCGGCTACGCTGTCGATTGCACGAAGAATGTTTTTCTTGGCCTGCGCCGCAGAGGTACACTCGCCGATCTCGGCCAGGGCGGCAACAGCCAGCTTCGTTCCAGACCAGGTACGGAAGTCTTTGGCGGTGAAGTCTTCTCCGGAGATCGTGCGGAGATAGTCGTTCACGTCCCCGGACGTGATTGTTTGGCGTACGCCGTCGTCGTCGATGTACTGGAAAAGATCTTCACCCGGAATGTCCTGACAGCGTTGCACGATCTTCGCCAGACGGCGGTCACTGAGCGAAACCCGGTGGGTCTTGCCGCTCTTTCCCTTGAACTCGAATTGGATGCTGGAACCGGACACCTCGACGTGGCGGTCCTGCAGTGTGGTCAGACCGAACGATCTGTTGGCGCGCGCGTACTCGTCATTCCCGACTCGTATTCCCGTACAATCGAGCAGGCGCACGACGGTGGCGAGGACCTTCTCACGCGGCAGTCCCGGCTTGCTCATGTCCTGCTCGAGCTGCCGGCGCATGCGTGGCAGGCTCTGGCTGAAGGCCAGAATGCGGCCGAACTTCGTCTCATCCCGCTTCTCGCGCCATTTGGGATGGTAGCGGTATTGCTTCCGGCCGCGAGCATCCCTCCCCGTTGCCTGAATATGCCCATTGGGACTGGGACATATCCATACGTCAGTGTATGCGGGGGGAATAGCCAGCGAACGTATTCTGGCGAGCTCCGCCGCGTCCTTGATCGCCCTTCCGTCCGGTCCCAGGTAGGTGAAGCCGGATCCGGATCTCTTGCGGCGGATGCCCGGCATCGTGTCGTTGACGTAGCGCAGTCCCGCTGCCTGGGCCGATTCCACCGGGTCCATCACCAGCTCCGGGGCCGCTGCCGGGCTTCGCCCCGAGGGCGGGCGGGTCTTTCCGGCGGTGCGCTTCCAGCGGCGTCGTGTGGCCATACATCGATATCCGGTGACTGGTCTGTGCGGAACCCAGCATGAGAATACGAAAAGCTTGCTGTTTGTCGGGTGACGTGAGTCACAGGTACGGGTGGCACCGAGCGAGCTGCAATTACGTACCGCCCTGCACTAGCTTCGGGTGCGGTTGGACTGCTGCAGGCCACCAATGACAGCGGGTTACTCATCTGATAATGCGACAGGGCCTCCTCTGGCTTTCGGAGCAGCAGAGGGCTTTCAACTTCGTTCGACGCAACCGCATTGCCCGGAAGCTCGCCTCCAGGTTCGTGGCGGGAGAGACCATAGACGAGGCTGTGCGGGCGGCTCGGGAGCTTGCCGGCCAGGGGATCACGCCTTCGCTCGATCTGCTCGGGGAGAGCGTCACAGCAGAAGCCGAAGCAGTAGCCGCGCGGGATCAGTATCTCGCCATGCTCGAGCGCATGGCGGCCCAAGGCGTAGAGGTCAATGTCTCGGTCAAGCTGACCCAGATGGGGCTCGACATCAGTGAGGATCTCTGCCATGCGAACATGGATCGAATCCTGGAGAAGGCCAGGGAACTGCGCGGCTTTGTCCGGTTGGATATGGAAGGCTCGGCATACACGCAACGAACCCTGGACTTCTTCACCACTCGCCTCTTCGGCACCTATGGATCACACTGCGGGGTAGTCATCCAATCCGCACTCCGCCGCTCGGAATCCGACATCGACAATCTGATCGCCATGAAGGCACGGGTGCGGCTCTGCAAAGGGGCCTACCTGGAGCCTCCGGATGTGGCGTTTCCGGACAAGGCGGACGTGGACAGGAACTACGTTCAGCTGCTGGAACGGCTTCTCCTCAGGGGCAACTACCCCGGCATCGCAACCCACGACGAGACGATCATCACCCATGCCCGCCAATTCGTACGCCGGCAGAACATCGGAGCCGAGCGTTTCGAATTCCAGATGTTGTACGGCGTCCGGCGCGATTTGCAGACTCGTCTGCGGCAGACCGGCTACAACATGCGGGTCTACATTCCCTTCGGTACCCAGTGGTATCCTTATCTCATGCGGCGATTGGCAGAGCGCCCCGCCAATATCGCGTTCATTCTGGGAAACCTGCTTCGAGAGTCGGTGCCGCGCCGGTGAGTGAGTTCACCCTGGGTGGTTACATGCAGAAACACGATCGCGCTGCTGCCTTCAGCGGGAGTGACGGCCAGGCGTACTCGGTGGCGATATACGTCGAAGACGAGCCCGATCTGCGTGGACTGTACGCTGCTGCCTTACTGTTTGTTCGGTGGTCGCCGGGAGGAGACCGGCCGCTCGGTCATCTGGAAACGGAGACCCTGGCCTGGGGCAGGACAACCATGGAAGCGGAGGCCCGCGTGGCCGCACTCTCGCTCTATGACGTCAAGGCCGCGCTCGACGAGGCAATCGTCCGGGCGCCTCCTGCCTGGTGACTGCGCTCCTTGGCACCGTTCTCGAGCGGGACGGCGCTGTCTATCGGGTAGCAACGGGGAGCGGCGAGGTTCGGGCGGTGCTTCGGGGAAAGGCGAAGCGGGACTCCCCCCGGGTCGTGGTCGGAGATCAAGTCCGCCTGGAGCCCGAGCCTACCGGGGACCTCTATGGAGTCGTAAGCGTCGAGCCCCGCACGACGCTGCTCGAGAGGCGGGTTCCCGAAGGCAGAGGAACGCGGCCGGTGGCGGCGAACATAGATGAGGTGTTCGTCGTGACGGCGACGGTAGACCCCAGCCCCATTCCGCAGCTCATCGACCGACTCCTCGTAGTCGCCGAAGCAAATTCGATACAGGCAGCAGTGGTGGTGAACAAGGTCGAGCTCGATCCCGGCCACGCCCTGATCGATCGTTGCCGCGCTGCCGGGTATGACGTCTATCCTACCAGCGCCAAGACCGGCGAAGGGATAGAAGCCTTCGCCCAGGCTCTTGCAGGCCGAGTGTCCGTAGTCACCGGTCCCTCCGGTGCAGGGAAGTCGAGTCTCCTCAACGCGGTTCAGCCGGGGCTGAAGCTCAGAATCGGGGAGATCAGCGCCAAAGTACGTCGCGGCAAGAACACCACGGTCTCAGCGGTAATGATCCCGCTGCATACCGGCGGCTATCTGGTGGACACCCCTGGATTCAGCGAGGTCGGACTGTGGGGCGTGGTGCCGCGGGAGCTCCCCACATGCTTCCCCGAGATGCGGCCATTCATCGGCAACTGCCGCTATGCTGATTGCCGCCACATGACCGAGCCCGGCTGCCAGGTGCGTGCCGCGGTCGAGAGCGGGGAGATCAGAGCGGACCGGTGGGAGAGCTACCGAATCCTGCTGGAGGAGCTGGAAAGTGCGCCCGAGGAGTGGGAGTGAAGGCGGGGAGGCGGGTAAGCGGGTAAGCGGGTAAGCGGGTAAGCGGGTAAGTAAAAGTAGTGTCACCCTGACGGCCGCAGGCCCGAGGGGGCCGAACTCGCTTCCGTAACAATTACCTCATGTGCTCGAACTCTGGCTTGACAGCCCTTACCCGCCTGCCCGCTTACCCGCCTTCTTCTTCGTCCATCGATGCTCGTCCCGCGACTCGACTTTGACCA
>DATFFX010000382.1:0-2761 GCA_035249825.1 Gemmatimonadales bacterium
CGAGTTCGCTGTGAGTCACCTCAGTGGTGCACGGCGAATGGACCCGTACCGGCCCAGTTTGGGTGTTCTGGCCGGCTTTCCGAAGGACACGCCGGTCGTGGTCTACTCGTCCGCAGGTTACCGCGGCGCCAGGACGGCGCGCTGGCTGGCCGATCAGGGGTACCAGCGGGTCCAGAATCTGGGCAGTAGCCTGTTCCAGTGGGTTAATGAGGGTCGTCCGATGTTCCGGGGAGGCGAGCCCACCGAGGTAGTCCATCCCTATGACGGTGGTTGGGGTTGGGGGTGGTTGCTCGAGGGCGAGTACCGGGCCGCCGTCCCTGCTGTAGAGAGGCACTCGGTGGCTCCATGAGCCGGAAAGCCATGTCCCGCTGTCGTTTTGGCGCTAATCTTGCTATATTCCCAGGCGTAATTTCGCGACCTGGGCAACCGGGTCAATGTCTCACCCTTAATTTGGTATCTTGTGGCACGTCGAACACGAAGACATCCTGCAGCTCACATTCCTAGCTTCCGCCGCTCCCCTGGTCGTTCAATGCAGTCACATCGCGATTGGCTCCTTGCACAACACGGCTCTGTTTGCGCGTATTGCGGAACCGAAACGCCGGACCACGCAATCACGCTCGATCACGTTCGACCGCGCCGGGGCCAGACGGCTTACGATCGCCCGGACAACCTGGTGCTCGCGTGCAAGGACTGCAATGCTGCGAAGGCGGACACTCCGCTGGTGGCGTTCTTGATGCAGCGCCGCTCGCGAGGGGTCTTCCTACTGCACTATGGAGAGCACCTTTCCGAACCGCTCAGGGAGCTCGCGCGACAGGCCTCCGAACGGCCTCTCACGAACAAGGACTGAAGCAGTCATCCCTGACCTTCGCCGGCCTTGGCGGCCGTGGTCCCCCCGGCCTGACTCGAACCTGAGTCCAGCGCCTCTCTGACGATCCGGCCCTGTTCGGCTAGATGGGCTGCTGGATACCCTTCGGCCGGGCTGGCCCGTTCTGGTCGTCCGACATACCGGATTTCCATCGGATGGCCTTCTGCCACCAGCTCGCGAAGCTTCGCCTCCAGATACCGCCAGGCCCCGGTGTTGAGCGGTTCTTCCTGGACCCAGATCAACTCCGTAGCCTTGCTGTATCGAGGTAGAACCTGGCGCAGCTCGTTCCAGGGAAAGGTGTAGAGCTGTTCCAGCCGTACAATGGCAGGGCGGTTCCGGGTGAGCTTCTCGGCTTCGGGGAGCAAGTCATAGTAGACCTTGCCTGTGCACATCAGGAGTCGCTTTGCACCCTCGGGGTTCTCGGCGTAGAACCGGTCGTCGATGACGGCCTGAAACTGGCCAGTGGAGAGCTCTTCGAGGGTAGAGGTCGCCAGCGGATGTCGCAGCAGGCTCTTGGGAGTGAGCACGATCAACGGCCGCTGCCGCGATCTCTTCGCCTGGCGCCGCAGCAGGTGAAAGTACTGAGCCGGGGTGGTGCAGTTGACGACCCGGATATTCCCCTCCGCCGCCAGGTGGAGAAACCGCGCCATCCGGGCGCTGGAATGCTCTGGCCCCTGGCCTTCGTACCCGTGCGGCAGCAGCAGAGTCAGCCGCGTCGTTAGTCCCCACTTGGCCAGTCCCGCCGCGATGAACTGGTCGATGATCACCTGCGCCGCGTTCACGAAATCTCCGAACTGGGCCTCCCATAACACGAGGGCCTCCGGAGCGGCGACGCTATACCCGTATTCGAAGCCAAGAGTCGCCAGCTCGGACAAGGGGCTGTTATGCAGCTCCATCGGCGCCAGAGCACCGGGCAGGCTTCGGATGGGGGCCATGACGGCGCCGGTGCTCACGTCGTGGAGCACGAGGTGTCGCTGGCTGAACGTGCCGCGCTCGGTATCCTGGCCGGTGAAGCGAACCGGCACTCCCTCCGTGAGGAGAGAGCCCAGGGCCAGCGCCTCCGCGTGGGCCCATTCGATGCCGTCCCCGGCCCCCAGCGCGGCCCGGCGCCGCTCCAGCTGTTTTCGGAGCTTGGGGTGTACCGAGAATCCTTCGGGCCAGCTGTGCAGCTGGTCGTTCAGGGCTGTTAGAAACTCCGGATTCAGAGCCGTGTCCACGTCCTGACCTGGTCCACTCAGGCGTACCGGTCGCTCCTGGGCCGAAGCCTTGGCCATACTGGACTTGAAGGCCTGCTGGATGTCCACCAGTCGCTGGTAGGCCTGCTCGCGTTGCCGCTCCGCATCCTCCTGGCTCACGATGCCGGCTTCCGTCAGTGCCCGGGCGTAGAGCGCGCGTACCGTCGGCAGGTTCTTGATCCTCTCGTACATCACCGGCTGAGTGTAGGCCGGTTCATCGCCTTCGTTATGGCCGTGTCTGCGGTATCCCACCAGGTCGATGACGACGTCCTGGTGGAAGCGGTCGCGGTAGGCCATTGCCAGCTGGACGGCCGACAGACAGGCCTCTGCGTCGTCTGCATTCACATGGATGATGGGTATGTCGAATCCCTTGGCCAGATCAGAGGCATAGCGCGTCGAGCGGGCGTCTTTGATGTCGGTGGTGAACCCGACCTGATTGTTGGTAATGACGTGGAGTGTCCCGCCGGTCTGGTATCCTTCCAGGGCACCGAGATTCAGAGTCTCCGCTACGACTCCCTGACCCGCGAAAGCAGCATCGCCATGGATCGCGACCGGCAAGGCTGCGGTTGGATCATGATGCGGCTCCCGGCCGCGGCGCTGAGTCTGGCGAGCGCGAGCACGACCGTCGACCACCGGCGCTACGTATTCCAGGTGGCTCGGG
>DATFFX010000383.1:0-8011 GCA_035249825.1 Gemmatimonadales bacterium
GTGAGCATGAGCAGTACATTGGCAGGTATTTTCATGGGAGCCAACCGAATGCGCGCCCATAGAATCCGCGTTATGCCGGACGGTAGGCACCCCAGACATCGCGCAGGGTGTCACTGATCTCCCCGAGGGTGGCACGGGCGCGGACCGCATCGATGATGGGTGGCATGAGAGGGCCCGCCTCCCGGGCCGAGCGGCGAACCTGTTGAAGGGCGGCTGTGACTTCGTGGCTGTTGCGTGATCGCTTGACCTGCGCGAGGCGGGTGCGCTGGTCGCCTTCAAGCGCCGAATAGTCCGGCGCATGAATAGCCAGTGGAGGCGAGTCATCCGTGAAGCGGTTCACGCCAACGACCACCAGCTGCCCCGCCTCCTGTGCTTTCTGCAGTTCGTAGGCACTTCGCGCGATGGCTTCCTGGAAAAAGCCGAGCTCGATGGCGCGGGCAGCGCCACCCATGAGGTCGACTTCTGCCATCAACTCACGAGCCTCTGTCTCGATAGCATCGGTAAGCGCCTCGACGTAGTAGCTGCCGCCCAGCGGATCGACCACCTCGGACACCCCGGTTTCAAACCCGAGAATCTGCTGGGTGCGCAGAGCGAGCGTAGCCGATTGGGCGGTAGGAAGTGCCAGAGCCTCGTCATAGCCATTGGTGTGGAGCGACTGGGTTCCGCCGAGCACCGCCGCCAGTGCCTGTACAGTCACCCTTATCACATTGTTGAGTGGTTGCTGCGCCTGGAGAGTTACCCCACCCGTCTGGGTATGAAATCGCATCCGCGCTGTCGCATCTCCCGCACCGAAACGTTCGCGCACCATTCGGGCCCAAAGCCGCCGCGCCGCCCGGAACTTGGCTGCCTCCTCGAAGAGATTGTTATGGCTGGCAAAGAAAAAGGACAGCCTGGGACCGAAGCTGTCGATGTCCAGGCCGGCGCGGAGGGCAACACTCACATACTCGATCGCATTGGCGAGAGTGAACGCCACCTCTTGCACCGCGGTGGCACCCGCCTCTCTCATATGGTAGCCGCTGATCGAAATGGGATTGAAGCTCATGCGAGACTCGGCCACGAATCGAAAGATGTCGGCGACCAGCCTCAGCGATGGAGCTGCAGGATAGATGTAGGTGCCGCGCGCGATATACTCCTTGAGGACATCGTTCTGGACCGTTCCAGTGAGCTTGTTTCGTGGAACGTTCTGCTCCTCTCCTGTCACCACATACATAGCCAGCAGAATTGCGGCTGTCGCATTGATGGTCATGGAGGTAGAGACCTGGTCCAGCGGGATGTCGCGGAACAGCGCCTTCAGGTCTTCCACGGTATCGATCGCGACTCCTACCCGGCCGACTTCCCCTTCAGCCACCGAATGATCCGAGTCGTACCCCATTTGGGTGGGTAGATCGAAGGCCGTCGAGAGGCCGGTTTGCCCCGAGGCCAACAGCTGCCGGAACCGCTGGTTGGTCTCCTGTGCGGTACCAAAGCCGGCGTACTGGCGCATCGTCCAAAGCCGGCCGACATACATGTTGGGGTAGGGTCCACGCGTGAATGGAAACTCACCGGGGCGGCCCAGATCCCGTTCGGGATTGCCGGCCCAGTCTTGTGGCCCGTAGTCCTTCTTCACAAGGCAGGCTGGGAAACGGCTCCACTGTTCCGCGCCGCAACCCGCCGCAGAGTATCGGCGACGAACCCGACGTCCTCGCGCGATCCGATGACCAGCGGGGTGCGCTGGTGCAGCTTCTCCGGCATTATATCGAGGATGCGATTCACGCCATCGGTTCCCGAGCCCTCGGCTTGCTCAGCCAGAAACGCCATCGGGCTTGCCTCGTACAGTAAACGGAGCTTTCCGCGAGGGTTCTTCGTGTCCGCGGGATAGAGAAAGATCCCGCCGGAGATCAGGTTTCGGTGGAAGTCGCCCACCAGTGATCCGATGTATCTGCTGTTCTTGGGTGACACTCCATTCAGCCCCTCAGCGAGATCGCCTTTGAGCCCTCTCACCGCCGCCTGCATTCCCCTGTCCCAGCGTGGGAAGTTGCTCTCGTTCACGCTGTAGTACTTGCCGACGCGCGGAGTGATGATGCGCGGATGAGAAAGCAGAAACTCCCCGATAGTGGGATCGAGGGTAAATCCGTGCGCCCCCTGCCCCGTCGTGTAGACCAGCATGGTGCTCGAGCCGTACATCACGTAACCTGCAGCCACCTGCTTGCACCCGGGCTGAAGCACGTCTGCCGAAGTGCCTCGCCCATGCATGCTCACCCGGCGATAAATGCTGAAAATGGTGCCCACCGCCGAGTTGACGTCGATGTTCGACGAGCCGTCCAGCGGGTCGAACAACACGGCATACTTGCCGACCGGATAATCGGGTGGGACCGGAATGATGTCATCGTCCTCTTCCGATCCCATCACGCAGACCCGCCCGGTGTGCTTCAGGCAGTTCTTCAATGTCTCGTTGGCAAAGATATCGAGCTTCTGCTGCTCCTCGCCTTGCACGTTCTCGTGGCCGGACGACCCCAGTATGTTGACCAGACCCGCCCGTCGGATGGAGGCCGCAATGATCTTGGCCGCAAGACCAATGTCGTATAACAGGTTCGACAGCTCGCCGGTCGCCTCCGGGTAGCGATCTTCCTGATCCAGGATGAAGCGCTCGATAGTCGTGACGTGTGAATTCAAGAAGATGTCCCTCCTGGGACCGCAGCCCTCATAGGCCGGGCTCGAGTCTGTCAATGCGCGCTAGCGGACACACACAATCAACGTACATCGTATGTCGCAGCCCTGTCTTCGCCCTGCAATGTCATTCGCGTCCCATCCGTGGTGACCGTAATGGTCCCTTCCTGGTCGGTGCGCCAAACATCTACTCCATGACCGAAGAGGCGGCGCAGTGTGAGCGTCGAGGGGTGGCCATAGTTGTTCTGTCCCACAGAGATCACCGCTGCCCTGGGCCTGAGCGAATCGAGCCACTCCTCACCGGTACTGCCGCGGCTTCCATGATGGCCCACCTTCAGCAGGTCCACAGCCGAGGTCCGGCTACGCATTTCCGCCTCGGCGCGAAAGCCCGCGTCGCCCGAAAACAGAGCCTGAAAAGCGCCGTACTCGATCATGAGTACGAGCGAATCCTCGTTGATATCCTCTCCCCAGCCCTGCCACGCAGCATGGGGGTGCAGTATGGTGAACGTGACACCATCGAGTATAAAACGTTCATCTCTTCGCGCCGCATGCCAGGGAATGCCGCCGGAGGTTACGTCGTCGAGAAAGCCGTAATACATCGGATCATGCACCCGCTCACCCGGCTCCAGGACTATCTCTGCAGCGAACCGGTCCAGCACGGTTCGAACCCCTCCCAGGTGATCGGCATGGGCGTGGGAGATGATCACCGCCGCCAGCTTCCGCACACCATTGCTGGCGAGAAAAGGAACTACTACCCGCCGCCCGGCATCAGCGTTGCCGGTCCGGGGTCCCGCATCGATCACCACCCAGCGGCCGCCCGGGGTTCGAACTACAGCGCCATCTCCCTGTCCTACGTCGAGAAAATGTAGCGCGAGACCCGAACCGTTGTTAGCGCCATGGGGAGACCATGTCCAGAGCAAACTGGCCCACAGCACAGCAACGAGGCTCCAGCTCCAGCGCCTGACCGCTTCGGCCAGGGTATTTCGCTTACCGATGCACCACAGGCTGACCGCGAGTCCGGTCGCCCAAGGTACCGCAGACCGGAGCTCCGCCGGCGATATGGTATGTCCTCCGGGTACCGCCGAACCTGCTGCAGCCAGCAGCTCCAACGAGTGAAGAGCCAGGCCGGCTCCGCTGGCCAGGGCGCCGGCAAGCCCAGTCCAGAGCGGATAAATCAGGAGACTGGCGAGCACTCCGGGCACGGCTATGGCAGCCAACGGTATGGCCAGAAAATTCAGCACGATGCCAATCACCGCCACTGCGCCCAGAGCCGCTGCGGTGATCGGCGCAGTCGCCAGTGTCGCTCCGACCGACGATCCCAGGGTCCTCCACCATGCCGCGACTCCCAGTGTTCGGTCCGTCCAACTGCTGAACGTGGTAGCGCCCCACAATGCGGCCGCCGATAGCCAAGCTCCCAGGTCTGCGATCGCCCAGGGATCCACCAGAAGGACGCAGAGGCAAGTTGCCGAAAGCAGAGAGTTGGCCTCAACCCTGCGCTGTCGCACGCGGCTCAACGCAAGCAGCACCGCCAATGCGCCAGCACGGGTGGCCGGCGCAGGCCAACCCAGAAACCCGACGTATGCGACGCTTGCGGCAGCAGCCAGGCCAAGGGCACTGCCGCGACGGACGCGCAGCGCTCGGCAGAATAGAAAAACCCAGGCGGTTATTACTCCGACATGGAACCCGGAAATGGAGAGCAGATGCACCAGGCCCGACTGTGCGAAGCGGTCCTGAAGCCCACGATCTATGCCGCCACGGCGGCCGAGGATGAGGGCATCGACCATCGGCGCCCGTGTTCCGTACAATGAACGGCTGGTCCGGCTCAGAGCCGTACGCAGTCGCGCCCCGACGGATGGGGTGCCGCGAGACTTTCCGACATGGATGATCATGAGCGTACCCGAAGGGCGCCCGGCTGCGGCGGTCCGGGGGATCCAGCGCGCGGTCACCGGAACACTCAGTCCGGCGTCCATAGCGTGGTTCGGCGGCCACATCGCACTCACAGGTCCACTACAGGGGGCAAGCGGTTGGAGGTGCAGCCGACCGCCACTCACATCAGCCGGCTCCTGGAGACGCGCTGAGAGCCTCATTCGGCCCGCGGGGAGTCGTGTCACGCACCGGTCCGCTTCCGCCAGCCACGCAATCTCCCCGCTCATGCGTCCCAGGAGGGCGGCGGCGGTCAGCAGTGTGAGCTGTGGCCTCCGAACGACGAATGCGGCGCCAAGAGCAACCATGACTACGGCAAGGGGAGCGCCAAAATGCAAAAGGCCGGTCGCGAGACCGGCCCCATATGTGGCAGTGAAAAGAACTTCCGGCCGCAGTCTCATCGCGGCCAGGTCGTTAGCGCTGGGTGGCACCTCCACGCTTGCCACACAGCGGCGCGACCGAAATCTTCCGCAGGGCCTCCATCACTACCACTTCGATGGCGGCGCGACTCTGCTCCTTCTCCAGGTTGATCTCGGTGACCACAGCTCCCTCCCGCCGCGCGACATAACGGGGAGGCACCCGATTCAGCACAAATGCCAACACATCGTCCCGGCAAAGATCGCAACCGCAGTATGCCGGAAAAAGTGGACGCAGAGTATCGTACGCGGCCGTCACATGCTCCTCGACCAGATTCTTGATCACAGGACCGCCAACTGAGGTTGGGGATGGGGCACAACGGCCCCAGTAAAGGTCGATCCCGTGGTACCGTTGAGCCGGACGTTGTGGTACTCACCCAAAGCGGCTGAAGGCAGGTCCACCAGCACCAGGTGGTTGGTGCGGGTGCGAGCCAGCATGAGATTGCCGCGACGGGCCGGACGCTCCACCAGAACTTCGTGGATCTGGCCAATACGGGCCATGTTCTTCCGCCGTTGATTGGCGCGCACGGTCTCGATGAGACGCTCCAGCCGGGATGACGCCACCTCGTCGGTGACGTGGTCCTTGAGCCGCACCGCTGGGGTGCCTTCACGCACCGAGTATTTGAACGTGTAGGCTTCGTCGAAATCCGCCTCCGTAACCAGGGTGAGCGTTTCCTCGAACTGATCGTCGGTCTCACCGGGAAAGCCTACGATGATGTCGGTGGAGAAGGTGATGGCTGGAATGGCCCGGCGGAGCTCAGCCACGACTTCGAGATAGCGCTCTCTGGTGTAGCGCCGGAGCATCCGCCTGAGCACCGCATTGGACCCACTCTGAACCGGCAGATGGACGTGCTCACATACTGGCGGCGTAGTAGCCATTGCTTCCACCACACCCGGCGTAAAATCGGTGGGATACGGGCTGGTGAAGCGGATGCGTCTGAGCCCGGCAGTGTGCCCCACGGCACGCAGAAGGTCGGCGAAGTCGTGCTGACCGTCGTGATAGCTGTTGACGGTCTGCCCCAATAGAGTGACTTCGGTGGTACCCTGCTCTACCAGACGGCCAACTTCCCCGGTGATATCGGCCAGCTTTCGGCTGCGCTCCGGGCCCCGGGTCTGAGGGACGATGCAGAAAGTGCAGCGGTAATCGCAGCCACGCTGTACCGTGACGAACGCAGTAGGTCCATTTTCCCGCACGGCTGGCACGTCCTCATAGTGTTCCCAGGATCGGAACTCTGTATCGCTGAGACGCCGTCCACCATGGGCGAGCCCGATCAGCTCCGGCAGGTTGCGGTAGGCGTCGGGGCCCACCACTAAATCCACCCGCGGCGCTCTGGCCAGGAGGGCGGGCCCGAGCCGCTGAGCCATGCAACCAACCACCCCAAGCACGCCACCCTCACGTTTGTGCCGCTGCAGCTCGCCGATACGCCCGATGACCCGCTGCTCGGCGTTATCACGTACGGCACAGGTGTTGACCAGCATGACGTCAGCATCCTCGGGCGCCTCAGCGCGTACGTACCCCGCGCCACCCAGCACGCCGAACATCAGTTCGGAGTCGGCCACGTTCATCTGGCAGCCGTATGTTTCGATATAGACGCGTTTCAGCATGAGGCAATAATAGCGGCTCAGGGACGCACTGACACCCCAAGGGAAATCAGGAAGGCGCGCTCGGAATAGGCACCTTCAGAGCGCCAGACGTGTTCCAGAGACAGATCGACTCCCGCCCGCTGTTGCGCAAAGCGCACGCCGCTTCCTATGGAGATGCCGAACTCATGTGCCTGGCGATCCGGTATCAAAGGGAACGGCAGCGTGGCATAGTGTGCCCCGAGGCGTAGTGGTCGCCGGTATGGCCGCCGCGGATCAGCGGTGTATTCTGCGCCCGCGGCCAGCTCGATGGTGTTCTCCGCGCCCACTCCACCCATCGCCCGCAGATCGCTGTTGGCCCCGGACCAGGTGCGGATCATCGTCTGGCCAGCCAAATCCAACTGTGGTGCAGGACGCCAGCGTAAACCGAGACCGAAGCTGTAGGGCAAGTCTACCGTGCCCACACGGGCGGAGTCGCGGTCGACATTCACATGCCCGTCTGACCGGCCCATTGCGGACAACGCGAAATTCGGCCCGAACTGGCGGGTCAATCCCAGGGAAACACCCACACCGGTAAACGAGAGCTCGGAGCGTTGCCGACTCGACAAGTAGGCCGGATCGTCGAACACTCGAGTTGACGTGAGCCGGTTGGAGCCGCTGATGATATGGAAGCCGGCGCCAACAGCCCAGCGATCGCCCAGACGGTAAGATCCGGCGATCCTGAAGTCGTTGAGACCGCCCCGGGATGAAAAGGTGTCACTGACGTTTACCGGCACGCCACGCAAATCGATGGTCTGCGCTGTAGCCAGTATGAAGTCGCGGGTGGTGTAATTGGAGAAACTGAAGCCTACCGCTGCCGGCATGGGTCGGATAGGTCCCGCAACCATGACCTGGGGAAATCGCGTGCTCCGAACCGATGCGGTGCCGGCCGGATTTTCCCGGCTGCCGAAGCCCTGCGTGATGGTGAGCTCGCTGGTGAGGGCCAGGACGCTGGCTAGCGCAGCCGGGTTCTGGCTCGACTCGGGATCGAAGAGACCGAAGGCCCCTGCGCTGCCCAACGATCTGACGGCAAGCGCGCGGCCGGGGTAACCCAAACCGCGAACCCCAAATTGTGACGATTGCGCTGGGAGTACCCGAGGCACCAGGAGCAAGAGAAGAATCAAAGAGGCGCGGTGCACTAGGGCGTCTCGAATGGAAATGAGAGCAGGTAGCTCAAGCGGAGCCGTGGCCGTAAAGCCGGGTCGGGCGCTCGCGTCGAGTAGAAGACCGGCCGGGAAAAGCTGGCCGCTTCCGGCGTGAGCGACAGCATGACCGCCGTGGGCCGGCTGGAAGAGCCGAGCCAGAGCTCGACGAGGCGGACTGCCTCGAGACTGACGGTCGTGGTGCCGATTTCCAGCGTGTCCTCAGGTACCCTGCCGGGTAGAGTGTTGATCGGCGACTTGGCT
>DATFFX010000384.1:0-7216 GCA_035249825.1 Gemmatimonadales bacterium
CCGCGCATCTTCCACCCGGACGGTGCCCTGCTGGACCCGGAGGATCCTCCAGGAGGTGTTGCCGAGCTGGAAGATGTCGCCCTGCAGGCTTTCGACGGCAAAGTCCTCGTTCACGGTGCCGATGAAGGTGTTCTCGGGCTCGAGAACTACCCGGAAGTCTGCATTGTCAGGAATGGCTCCCCCGGAGGTGATCGCGAGCATCCGGGCGCCGCGTCGGCCCTTGATCTTGCCGTTTACCCCGTCGAGATGGATCAGCGCTCCGCGGCGTCCCCGGCTGGTGGAGAAGCCCTGGGCCAGCATCTCTATGATCTCGTCGAACTCGCTCCGTTCCAGATCTCTGTAGGGATAGGCCCGCCGCATCAGGTGGAACATCTCCTCGATATCCCATTCCTCACCGGCCGACTCGGCCACGATCTGCTGCGCCAGCACATCCAGCGGCTTGTCGCGGATGACCAGCCGGTCCAGCTGCCCCCGTCGGACCGCGCGGAGAAGCGCGGTGCACTCGACCAGCTCATCGCGGGTGAGCGGGAACAGCCGGCCCTTGGGCGTGCCATGCACCGTGTGACCCGAGCGGCCCACCCGCTGGAGGAAAGTCGAGATTCGCCGCGGGGTTCCGAGCTGGGCCACGAGATCCACATGGCCGATGTCGATCCCCAGCTCCAGCGACGCCGTCGCTACCAGCGCCTTGAGTCTTCCGGTCTTGAGCCGTTCCTCGGCGTCGAGCCGGGTATCCCTGGAGAGGCTCCCGTGGTGCGCGGTCACGTTGTCCTCGCCGACCCGCTCGGCGAGGTGCCGGGAAACCCGCTCGGCCAGACGGCGGGTGTTGACGAACACGAGCGTGGTCTTGTGCTGCTCGATCAGCTCCGCCAGACGATCGTACACCTCGCCCCACACCTCGCCCGACATGACCGCCTCGAGCGGGGAGCCGGGCAGCTCGAGTGCGAGATCCAGGGTGCGGCGATGACCCTCGTTGATGATTGACGGAGAAGGGTGAACGGTGAACGGTGAACGGGAGGGGTCGGGGAGAGCCCGTTCACCGTTTACTGTTGACCGTTCACCCTGTCCTATCAACCATCTCCCCACCTCCTCGATCGGCTCCATCGTCGCCGACAGGCCAATGCGCTGGATCGGTTGCTGCGCGACGTGCGCAAGGCGCTCCAGCGTCAAAGCCAGATGGGCGCCGCGCCGGGACTCGAGCACCGCGTGGATCTCGTCGACGATCACCGTCCGCACGGTACGGAGCATCTCCCGGCTTCGCCGGGCCGTGAGCATGAGATACAGCGACTCGGGGGTGGTGACCAGAATGTGGGGCGGCTTCCGCAGCATGGCCGCGCGCTCGGATGTGGGCGTATCGCCCGAACGTATGGCTGCAGTGATCCTGGGGGGTTCCAGCCCGGTCTCTTCGGCCAGGCGGCGGATCTCACGCCTCGGCTCGGCCAGGTTCAGGTGGATGTCGGCGCTCAGCGCCTTGAGCGGCGACACGTACACAACGCGGGTTTCGTCTGGAAGCGGTGATTCCAACCCTTCACGGAAGAGGCGGTCCAACTCCTCCAGGAAGGCAGCCAAGGTCTTACCCGAGCCCGTTGGCGCCGCAATGAGGGTATGGCGGCCCTCCCGTATGGCCTCCCAGCCGCGGCGCTGTGCCGGTGTAGGCTCGCCGAACTTCTGCTCGAACCAGCGGGCTATGACCGGGTGAAACGCTGAGAGCGGCATCGAGGAAAAATAGCCCGATTCCGGAGGGGATGTCAGGATGACAACCACCTCGTGACTCGGGTCACTTACCCCACCGGCGGGCCATTCCATCTTGCTCCCATCGCACAGGGCGACCCGTAGGTCACATCAACGGCGGGAACAAAGATGCCTGACTCAAAACCGGGGCTGTTCGGAATACTCAAGCAGAGCTTCAAGGATTTCATGGAAGACGACTGCATGACGTCGGCGGCCGCCCTTTCCTACTATACGGTGTTCTCACTGCCGGCCATCCTGATGCTCATCATGCTGGTGGTAAGCTCGGTCATGGATCCCAACGATGTGCGTGGAGGGCTCGAGTCTCAGCTGGAGTCACTCATGGGGCCCAGTGCCGGAGGCGAGGTCCGCACCATCCTCCAGGAAACCGAACGGCCGGGGGGTGGGCTGATTCCGACCCTCGTAGGGATCGTCGCCCTCGTCTTTGGTGCGACGGGAGCCATGGGACAGTTGCAGGCCGCCCTCAATCGTACCTGGGACGTTGAGCCGGATCCTGAGCAGGGCGGCATCAAGACCTTCCTCACCAAGCGGCTTTTCTCATTGGGAATGCTGCTCTCCATCGCATTTCTGCTGTTGGTTTCCCTGGCCATCAGCGCCATGCTCTCGGGCATCGGTGACCGGCTTTCGGGATTCCTGCCATCGGGACTGTCAAGCCCGGTACTTCACGCCCTGAACCTCGTGGTGTCGCTGGGGGTGATCAGCCTTCTGTTTGCGGCCATGTTCAAGGTGATTCCGGACGCGAAAGTCGCCTGGCGCAGCGCGTGGGTCGGCGGGATCGCCACCGCGCTGTTGTTCGTGGTCGGCAAGTTCCTGATCGGGCTTTACATCGGCAAGAGCAACCCGGGCGAAGCGTACGGGGCGGCCGGATCGTTGATTGTGATGCTGCTCTGGATCTACTACTCGGCCATCATAGTGCTCTTAGGTGCCGAGTTCACCGAGACCTGGGCCGAGAAGCGGGGCGAAGGAGTCGAACCGGAGCCGGGTGCGGTCCGGGTTCGGCGAGAGAAGCAGCGGATTGGACAACTGGGGTCGTCTACCGGCTGAGGGGCTGTTGTCATTCTGAGCGTAAGCGACAGCGGAATCAGGCTTCTTCGCTGCGCTCAGAATGACACCCGCAGTTAGTTGCTGCTTCCTTATGCTGCACCGCCGTCCTTCCCGTCCTTCCCGTCCTTCCCGTCCTTCCCGTCCTTCCCGTCCTTCCCGTCCTCTTGGAACTCGTCACCCGTGCGTCACGTAGGGGAGGAGGCGTTCAACCGGTCCACCCGCGCCGCGATTACATTGCCCCCGTTCGCACCGACCAACCGCCCTTTCAGGACGTCCTATGCGCTTCGCTCCCCTGCTGTACTCCCTGGTCGCGTTGTGGCTCCTCACTCCAGCCGCACTCATGGCTCAGTCCTATGCTCCCGGACGAGGTCCGCTCCCGGCTGCCGGGGCCATTGGATTCGGGACCGCGGTTGCGGTCATCGGCAATGAGGTTCTGGTTGGACGACCAGGGGTCGTGCCCGGATTCCCCATGCCGCCCGCTCAGACGGGCACGGTGCAGGTGTACCGCCGTGGTGCGGGTGGCAAATGGGCGCAGGTAGGCGCGATTGCGGCCCGGGACATCAAGATCGAGGACGCCTTCGGCCAATCGCTCGCCACCGATGGCAAGCTGCTGGCCATTGGGGCCCCGGGCACCGCCGAGATGCGAGGCGCGGTGTACATCTTCGAGCGGGATGGATCCGGCCAGTGGATCGAACGGGCGAAGCTCACTGCAACCGATGCCGCTGCAGGTGACCGCTTCGGCCGTTCTCTGTCTCTCAAGGGCGGTGTGCTCCTCGCAGGCTCTCCCGGCTACTCGGAGAATCAGGGACGGGTAGTGGTGTTCCGCCAGGGCACAGGACAGGGCGGCTGGACTCAACAGGGCACACTGGTCGGTAGCTCGGCGAACAAGGGTGAACGATTCGGATTGGCCGTAGCGCTCGATCGTGATCGGGCCATGGTGGGCGCTCCGGGTGAATTCCCCAGCCAATCAGGTGTTACCGGCCGGGCCGTTGTTTTCCGCCGAAGCGGAGACGGTTGGGTCAAAGAGGCCGTTCTGACTGGACAGGGAGTGGCTGCCATGGGTGCGGCAGTTCTATTCGACGGCGACGCGGCCTACGTGGGCGCACCTGCAACCGATAGTGCTGTCGGCTCGGTGCTCCAGTTCCGCCGGAGCAACACGGGATGGAACGAGGCGGGGAAAATCGTCCCGGCGACACCGGAGCATCCCAGCCTGTTTGGTATGGCGCTGGTCCGCGATGGGCAGGATCTGCTGGTGGGTGCCCCTTTCAGTAATGCAGGTGCCGGCAGCATCCATGTTTTCAGGCAAGCGGGAGGCGACTGGCGCGAGGCTCAGAAGCTTACGACCACCGGGGTTGGCTTCAGCACCCAGCTTGGTGCGGCGCTGGCGGCCTCGGGAGGAGTAGCCGCCGCGGGTGCTCCGCTGGCGGACTTTTTCGAGGGTGCGGCCCGGATCTATCAGCGGGACCGGAGCGGTGAGTGGCGCGCTGCCATAAGCCTGGCGGATACCAGCTCGGCTGGGCTGCCCGCCGTCACCGGGGGTGAGGCCGAGTGCCAGGGCGGCAAGGCCGGAGCCTTCGAATGCCGCGATGCGAATCTGGTGGCTTTTCTTCCCAAGAGCGCCATCGGTGCCAAGCACGGCGTGCTGCTCAACGACATTTGGGGTTGGACCGACAGCGTCAGCCAGCGTGAGTTCGCGCTTGTCGGACGGGTGGATGGCACCTCGTTCGTAGAGGTGACCGATCCGGCGAACCCGGTCTACCTCGGTGAGCTCCCGATGACCAAGGGTGCCAAGTCGAACATGTGGCGCGACATCAAGGTTTACAAGAATCACGCCTTTATCGTTGCCGATGGAGCCGGCCCCCACGGAATGCAGATCTTCGACCTGACGCAGCTCCGCAACGTGCAGAAGGCGCCGGTGACATTCAAGGAGACCGCGCATTACGATCGCATCCACAGCGCGCACAACATCGTCATCAATGAGGCCACTGGTTTTGCGTACCCCGTCGGCAACAGCATGGGCGGGGAGACCTGCGGCGGCGCGCTCCACATGATCGACGTCCGCGATCCATCGGCACCGAAGTTCGCCGGCTGCTATGCCGATCCCTCCACCGGCAAGGCGCGCACCGGCTACACCCATGACGCCCAGTGCGTCATCTATCACGGACCCGACGAGAAGTACAAGGACCGGGAGATCTGCTTCAACGCTTCCGAGACCGCGCTCGGCATTGCCGACGTGACCGACAAGAAGAGTCCCAAGCCGATCAGTGTGGCATCCTACCCCAACGTCGCCTACGCCCATCAAGGTTGGCTCACCGAGGATCACCGCTTTTTCTATCTGAACGACGAGGGCGACGAGCTGGCCGGCACCGCCCCGATGACCCGCACCCTGGTCTTTGATCTGGCCGACCTCGATGATCCGGTAGTCTCCCGGGAGTTCCTTGGTACTACTCCGGCCACTGACCACAACCTCTACGTCCGTGACCGATACATGTATCAGTCCAACTATGTGTCCGGACTTCGGGTGATCGACGTGAAGGATCCGGCCAATCCGGTCGAGGTCGGCTTCTTCGACACCGTGCCTTACGGCGAGAACGCGCCGGGCTTTGCCGGTAGCTGGAGCAACTATCCCTACTTCAAGAGCGGTGTCGTTGCGGTAACGAGCATGCGGGAAGGATTGTTCATGGTGCGGTACCGGCCGCAGACGCTGGTGCCGTGATGCAAATGCAAACTGGTTGTCACCCTGACCCCTCGCGCAGCGAGGGGGAGGGGGCCACGGTTCTGTCGACACGGCCAGCCGATCGTGGGCTCCGGCATTTCGGCTCCCTCCGCTTCGCTTCGCGAAGCGTCAGGATGACAACGCTGGTGTTGGCCGCTTTTGCCCTCACCCACTGTGCCGCTTCTTCTCCTGAAGAACCGGCACCAATGCAAGCCGCCCGGCTTTACGTCGCCAATCAGGACGATGCGACCGTCTCCATCATAGATCCCGAGAGGGGGGCAGTGATCGAGACGGTGGACCTCAGACGGTATGGCTTCGGAGACAACGCCAAG
This sequence comes from Gemmatimonadales bacterium, assembly GCA_035249825.1. Lineage (GTDB taxonomy): Bacteria > Gemmatimonadota > Gemmatimonadetes > Gemmatimonadales > GWC2-71-9 > CAVVWJ01. The sequence continues at coordinate 5,839 of DATFFX010000384.1, forward strand.
CCCCATCATGTGCAGGTCGAGCCGGATGGCAGTGCCTGGTACGTGACGCTGATCGGGGCAGGGAAGGTGCTCAAATTGGACCGGGCCAATCGCATTCTGGCGAGTGCCGATCTCCAGGTGCCCGGTCTCCTGACACTGCACCCTACACAGGATCTGATGTTCGTCGGCCGCTCGATGAGCGCCGTCAATCCGCCGCCACGCATTGCGGTAATCCGCCGCTCCAACATGCGCCTTCTGGAAGAGATCGATCTGCTCTTTCCCCGGCCTCACGGTATTGTTGCGCACCCTGATGGTGACCGGGTGTTCGCCGCCAGCCTCGGCACCAATCAGCTGGCCAGCGTGCGGGTTGCTGATGGCGAGGTACGTTTGGTCGATGTGCCGGGGCCCGCTCACGGCTTTGTGCAGGCGGCGGTGTCGCCCGATGGTCGCTGGCTGGCCTTGACGGCCGAGCTTACCGACGAGCTGATGGTCTTCGACCTGTCCAATCCGGAGGAGCCGAAGCTGTCACGTACGGTGCCGATGCCTGACGGTCCCTTCGAGCCCCTGTTCACCGGCGACGGCCGCTGGCTTTATGTCACCTGCCTTGGTGGGAACCGTGTCGCCGTGGTGGATACCCGCAGTTGGGAAGACCCTGTCGTTCTGGAGCACGAGGCGTTTGCCCAACCTCATGGTATCGCGCTTTCACGCGATGGACAGCACGTCTTTGTCGGCAGCCGGCATCAGCTGGGGGGCACGCACGATCACCAGGGCGGCAAGCCGAGTGGCGCCGGGACAGTGGTAGCCATCTGCGCCGCCAGCCACACACCCGGGGCGGTCATCGAAGTCGGCAACTACGCGGCGGGGATGGGCACTCCGCTGCCGCAGACGGTACCGCCGCCGCGTCCGTGCCGCTGACAGGTCGGCCCCTCTCTGTAGTTGTCGTTCTGGCTGGCCTTATGGCGTGTGCCGGTGCAAGGCCAGGCTCGCCCTCTCCGTCTTCCCCATCTTCTCCGTCCGCTCCGTCCTTTCACCAGATCGTCTCACCGTTTCCGGTTTTCGACTCGGCCGGCAAGCCGCTGGATCTCGCGTTCCTCGGTGGGTTCAATGCCCCCCGGCCGCAGCTGGTAGATGTAGACGCCGATGACGACCTCGACCTGTTGATCCAGGAGGTCACCGGCAAGGTTGCCCTGTTCGAGCGGGTTGGCGTGCACGGAGCCGGGCGCACTGGCCAGTCAGAGTCGGGTACCACAAGGAATGGGAGAGGCCTGCCCGAGTTTCGCTTCAGCACCTCTCGGTATGCCGGTCTCGACGTGGGTGAGTGGTACCGATTTGCCGATGTCGATCAGGACGGAGATCTGGATCTATTGGCGGAGCAGCCCTACAGCTACATCAAATACTA
>DATFFX010000385.1:0-6529 GCA_035249825.1 Gemmatimonadales bacterium
AGCCCGTGCTATCTCGATCACTCCAATCCCCTAGGCGGTCAGGATCTCGACCCTGACCTGACCCTCGACCTGCCGCCGGTCGATCAGCGCCGGCCAGTAAGCAACAACCTCCTCGACCGCCGGCCGCCCACCAGCAAAGCCCGTCACGCTGGGAGGACCGGTAAGCACCAGCGGGGCTATTTCGCGGGTAAAACGCTCCACAGGTGCCCGCTCCGCGGCGCGCACGCCGACGCGCAGCTGAACCTCGGGAGCATCCGGATCCGGTGGGCCGCTGAGAGAACCGTGGGTAGCGTTCGCGCCCACGAACTCGGTGAGAATCTGCTCGAACTCCAAGCCGAGCGCTTTCAGGCGCTCGCGCAGGATCCGGTCGGCAGCTTGTGCCTTCTCGAATGCGTCAGGCCAGGAGTAGACCAGGGTACCGACCGCCTTGTAGCCATAGAAATAAGCTACTGAGACCTTCAGCATCGGTGTCCGTGGCGCTCCGCGGATCCCGGTCACTCGGACGCGGTCTCGCCCAGCCTGCGACAAGTGGATCGTGGTGAAGTCGGCGATCCCATCGGGAGTGATATAGGCCCTGGGATCTCCCATCTCGTAGACCAGCTGCTCGCTGACCGAGGCCACCGACACGAGTCCGCCGGTTCCAGGATGTTTGGTGACTACGAAGCTGCCGTCCGCCGATGCCTCGACGATCGGAAAGCCGGGGTTTCCCAGGCCTCTTACGGATCGCCAGTTCTTCAGGAGGTTGCCGCCGGAGCACTGGGCGCCGCACTCGATGATGTGCCCCGCAACAGTGCCTGCTGCCACCTTGTCCCAGTCATCGACGGGCCAGCCGAATTCATGAAAGATGGGCCCGAGGGTGAGTCCGGTATCGGTCACGCGTCCGGTCACGACCACATTCGCGCCACCGCGCAAAGCCTCGACAATGGGGCCCATGCCGAGGTAGGCATTGGCCGATAGCACCCGGTCTCTGACGTCTGCGAGCGGCCGGCCGGTTTCCATATTGCTGAGTGGATGCCCAGCTGCGATCAGCTCGTCGAGACGGTCGAGCAGGTCGTCGCCTGTGACCAGGCCGATCCGCACCTTTCCCGACAGCCCGAGCCGCCGGGCCACGTCCAGCACCGCCTCGGCGCAGCCCCTCGGATTCACGCCACCGGCATTGGACGTGATCCTGATGTTCTTCTCGACGATATCGGGAAGAATGCGCTCCATCAGCGGGATGAAGTCTCGAGCATACCCAGCCTTGGGATCCCGCGATTTCTGCTTCTGCATGATCGACATGGTTACCTCGGCGAGGTAATCCATCATCAGGTAGTCGATGGGTCCGCCGCGGACCTGACGGACCGGTGCCTCGAGCCAGTCGCCCCAGAAGCCCTGGCCCGCAGCGACCCGGACGGTGCGGGGACTCATCGCATGATTGGAGGGTTGGGGAGCGGAAGGCCACCTTCTCTGGTCCATGTATGCTCACCGGCACGCGCCACCAGAATCCCGAGCGGGAAAAACCCGTCGCTCAGCGGCCAGGGCGTGCCGGGCAGCGGAAAGGTTCTGGACGCACTCTTGCCAGGAGCAACGGTTAACGATTCGGGTGCTGCGGAGGCGGCCGCGAGCGTCACCGCGGAGTCGGCATACAGCCGAATCGATGCCCTCAGGGTCCAGGGCTGCTCACTTGCCGGGTCGGCGAACCCCGGAAATAGCGCCAGTTCCATAGCCATGGCGCCATGCTCCTCGGGAAGCGTGGCCTGAAGCCGGCCAAAGGCGTAATTCAATGGCTTTCTCTCGACCTGGCGGCCCACGGAATCGAACAGCGTTACGCCGAAGTCGGTGAACCGGGCCCACTGCGCTCGATCCATGGCGATGTCGATGATGACGTTACGGGCCCACGCAGGAGCGACGAAGGGGATCCGCTGCACCGCCGAGCCGCGTGCCACGACGGTCTGGACCCGTTCGCCACCGGCCAGGAGCATCGTCACGTTCGCGTTGGCAGGGGCGCCGGTCAGATTGGCCAGCGTGCCAACCGCCTCGTTGTCAGTGCGGCGCAGGTGCATTCGAAAAGGAGCATGGGTAACTCTGACGCCGACGTTGAGGCCTTCGGGTCTGGCTGAGACCGCAGCGGCCACCGTCTCATACGTCCCGGCGACCGCATCGCGTGCATCGACTCGATAAATAGCCGCACCGGCCCGGCCGCCAAGCGGACGCGTGCTCTCGTCGCGGTATGGCATGCCATCCGGCTCGTGCAGAAAAGCGAGCCCGGTCTCAGTGGCCCCGGTCGATGTTCGCACTTCGAACGGGCGAGCCGAGTCCGCACGAAAGAAGGTGCGCAAGGCAGTGCCGGGCGCCACCTGCGCGCTGGACCTGAGATCCTGGCCATCGGCGCTGAGCGGAGCCGGAGCCACGACTGTGTTCACCAGCCTGAACGCCGGGCCGGCCAGGGAATCGCTGCCCCAGCCGGTCACCGTCCCTACATACGCTCCGGGTGCTTTCAGCGCGGACAGGTTGTACCGAAGTTGGACCACCGTCCGCGGACCACTGAGAGTCACTCGTGCGGGCGCGGTTAACCACGGCGAATCGCTTCTGAGGGTGTACACCGCCTCCGGCGCCGAAGCAGACCGCAGTAGCTCGAACTGCTGAACCGATGGAGCGGACCCAGGACGGATCTCGTTGAAAGCCGCCGTGCCGATGCCCTGATTTCCTGCCGCGCGGACAGCGATCTCGGGAACCGGACGATCACTGCCGAGCCAGCGATATGCCCGTTCTACGTCGGGCAACCCCGTTCCCTCGTCTACGAAAGTCGCCCCATCGGTTGGGCGAGCCGTTACCATCAACGCCTGCTTGATCGCTTTTGCCTCGACGTGACGCTTCTCCTGGTTGAATCCCGAGGCCAGGAGCGCCACCAATCCTGCCGCGTGTGGCGCCGCCATGCTCGTGCCCTGGGCAATCTCCTGCCCGGTGTTCCAGCGCGGCACAGCAGAGTAGGCCAGGCCCGGAGTGACGATATCCGGCTTGGCTAGCTCGCCTCCCCGGGAGCTGAAGTACGCCAACTGATCATCCCGTCGAGCACCCATACGGTCCGGTGGCAGGAACACACCGGGAAGCGTGGCACCCACACTGATAGCGCGTTGGGCCGACCCCGGAAAGCCGATGGTGGAAAGGCCGGGGCCGTCGTTGCCTGCGCTGATCGTGAAAGCAAGATCCGGCCGGGTGGCGAGCACTGAATCGATCAGGGCGTCGATACGCGCCCGCCCTTCTACTTCATTGCCGACACCGAAGCTCAGGTTGAGGATCAGGGGTAGCTGCCGATTTTCAGCGAATCGGATCGCGTAGTCGATCGCACGCAACAGGCTGCCGGTAGTGGTAACGCTCCCCTGCGCGCTGTTCGCGATCTTGAGACCCAGCAGTTGAGCTCCCGGTGCGACACCATCGAAGCCGGCAACGCCATACAAATCGTTGCCGGCAGCGATGCCGGCGACGTGCGAGCCGTGACCGAAGGTATCGAATACCAGGCTTAGCTCCGGCTCTCCGGCTCCTCCGGAAAAGTTGGCAGCTACGCCGATTCGTGGCTCGCGACCCCGCTCCGCCCACCCGAAGCTTTCGCGCGCGATCAGGTAGTCGTGTACTGGACGCTCTCCCGCGAACGACTGGTCCCCATCCGTATCCGCGAAGAGGACCCATCCATCAGTCGCGCGGGTGACCACAACGACCATTGTGTCGCCCACAACTCCGTTCCCATTGAGGTCGGAAGCTGGAGGCGGTCCCAGCGGGAGCTCACTTATTGTGCCGCCATAGTAGGGCCCTTCAGTGTTGTGGGCCGCTATCCGGCCGAAGCCGCGCAGCTTTCTGCCGGCAACCTCGATCGTGTCTCCTACAGCGTTAACTGCTTGAAGAGCTACGGCTCCTTCGTCGGAGAAATCCCGGAGATCGACCAGCTTCGGAGCGTCGGTGGAGGTGAGCGTCAGTCCGGAGATCTGGGGGTCGATGCCGGTATCGAGGATGGCGATGAGAATGCCGCGACCGTCATAGGTGGGATGGAGTCGAAGGAATTCGTTCACTCCCGTACTCGCCAGCGGCATCCAGCCATGGGCAAAGGCGGCCGCCGGGGGCACCACAGCGCGGATGGTATCGTACGGATCGGGCTCAGGCGCCACGGCAGTGGGAGGGTCCGGTTTCCGGGGGAGGCGACCCGGATCGATATTTGGCTTTGGTAGAGGCGTCTCAGGAGCGGGCTGCTCCGGCTCCGGCTGCTTCGGGGCGCAAGCCAGCAACAACGCCAGCGTTGCAAGGGCGAGACGCGGCACAGGCATGCGGCTCCTAGCGGGTTGTCGCCGCATCGAGCGGCGGGAGGACGAAGGGCCCGAGATGAGGTCCGGGATAGTTGGCGGAGACTCGGAGCGTGAAGGCCAGCTGATCCCTGGTTTCTTCCGGCGTCACGATGGTGTCTACGAAGCCGCGTGCCGCTGCGTACCTGGCATCGAGCTGCGTCTCGTAATCGGCGCGCATCGATTCCATCGACGACTTTACCTCCGGCGATGGCTCCCTGCCTTCCCGGCGCGACTTCTCGATCTCGGCACCGTGTACCGCCATCACCGCCGATTCGCCTTCCATGACTCCCATGCGGCCGGTGGGCCAGGAGAGAATGAAGTCGGGATCGAAGCCCTGCCCTGCCATCGCGTAGTACCCCGCGCCGGACGCATGGTTTACCGTCAGGACGATCTTCGGCACGACGGCAGTGGCCATCGCTTCCACGAACCGGGCGCCGGCCCGGATGATTCCCGACTGCTCCGCCTCCGGCCCCACCATGAATCCGCTGACGTCCTGAATGAACAGGATGGGCAGGCGCTCCCGGTTGGCGGTCTCGATGAAATAGGCCACCTTCTCGGCGCTTCCGGTGTAAACGATTCCGCCGAATCGAGGCCGTTCTCCCGGCTGTCCCTTGACCACTCCCCGTTGATTAGCGATCACCGCCAGCGGCCGGCCCTCGATGTGAGCGTGACCGCACAGCATCTCCCGAGCGACATCAGGCTGGAACTCATCCAGTTCACCGGCATCGAGGATGCAGGCAAGCACCTGGCGCATGTCATAGGAAAGCCGGTGATCCTGGGGAAGAATGTCGTACACGTCCGCGGGCGGACGCGCGGGAGGTCGGACCGTCCGAACCCGGTGCGGCACCGCCTCGCTCTGGGGTAGCCGCCCGATGTACTCGCGAATGCGCTGGAGGCACTCTGCATCGTTGGCGGCCCGGTAGTGGGCCACGGCGCTCTGCTCAGTGTGCGTACGAGCGCCCCCCAGGGTTTCAGCGTCGATCGTTTGCCCGGTGGCACCCTTGACCAGGTTGGGCCCACCCAGACCCATGAAGCTGGTGCCCTCCACCATGAAGATGACGTCGGAGAGCGCGGGGAGGTACGCGCCGCCGGCAATACAACTTCCCATCACGGCGCTGATCTGGGGCACGTGCAGGTACCGTCGCATGATCGAGTTGTAGTAGAAGATGCGTGCGGCGCCGTACTGCCCCGGAAACACTCCATTCTGATAGGGAAGATTCACCCCGGCACTATCGACCAGATAGACGATGGGAATTCTCTGGCGCATGGCGACTTCCTGGGCGCGGAGGATCTTTCGAATCGTTTCCGGCCACCAGGAACCTGCCTTCACGGTCGCGTCGTTGGCCACAACAACCACTTCGCGCCCCTCTACCACGCCGACTCCGGTTATTACCCCCGCACCCGGCGCCTGTCCATCATACTGGTCATAGGCCACCAGCAGACCCAGCTCGAGCCACGCAGCATCCGCATCGAGCAGCTGCTGCACGCGCTCTCGCGGGGACAGCTTGCCCTGCTCGTGCATCCGGGCCACTCGCGCTGGACCACCGCCCTGCCGCAATTTGTCGGCAAGCTGGTGGTACTCATCAACCAGGGCCCGCAGCCGGCCTCGTGCCGGGCTCATGATTGAAGGTGAGAGGCTGCCCACTCGTCGATGTATTCGATGAGATCGGTGGTCGGAGTGCCGGGCCCAAAAAGCTTTCCGATTCCCTGCTGCTGAAGCGCCTCCATATCCTCCGGTGGGATGATTCCGCCCCCTGTGACCAGCGTATCCGGCCGGCCCATTTCATTCAGGAGCTGCCGCACCCGGGGGAACAGCGTCATGTGCGCGCCGGACAAGATCGAGAGTCCCACCACGTCCACGTCCTCCTGCACCGCGGCAGTGGCGATCATCTCGGGCGTCTGATGCAAGCCGGTGTAAACCACCTCCATCCCCGCATCCCGCAGCGCAGCGGCCACGACCTTGGCGCCCCTGTCATGGCCGTCCAGACCCGGTTTCGCGACCAGGACACGGATCGGCCGCCCAGGTGACGAGCGCGGCCGCGACCCGGTGGCAGAATCCTCCGAGCTCGATGTGGGGCTCATCCGTTCTCTCGCCACAAGATGGTGCTCACCAGATCATCGAGCGACGCGACCGTCCGGCACGGCTTATCAACCTCCGGACCAGATGAGGTGAGCAGGACCGCCTCGATGCCCGCACTACGGGCACCGAGAATATC
>DATFFX010000386.1:0-7090 GCA_035249825.1 Gemmatimonadales bacterium
TTACCCGCTTACCCGCTTACCCGCTTACCCGCTTACCCGCTTACCCGCTTACCCGCTTACCCGCTTACCCGCTTACCCGCTTACCCGCTTTCAATTGTCTACCGCTGATGTCTTTGCCTGACCTGGCTCCGGCCGTTTCCAGGCATCGTTCGTCGTGATCGCGTCGGGGAGGGTGCCATCGGGATTCACCGTGGCAGCGACGATTGTCCTGCCGGAGCGATCCTCATAGACGTACCGGTCACCCAGATACCAGATCTCGACCGGCAGGCTCACCAGCTCAGTGGCACCATCCTCGAAGCTCAGCTGCAGCTCGACCGGCATGACGGCGTCACCGAGGTTGGCGACGGTCACCTGCGTGCTGCCGCCGGTCTCCTGCTTGACTGACTCCACGGTCTGGTCGAGCGCCGCGGTGGTGTAGAAGAACCCGCGCCAGAACCAGCTCAGATCGCGTCCTGATATCTCATCGATCGTCCGAAAGAAGTCGGCCGGCTGCGGGTGCTTGAACGCCCACCGGCGGGTGTATTCCCGAAACGCGCTGTCGAAGACGGTAGGAGTCAACACCTTGTTTCGGAGGGTGAGCAGTGCGATAGAGGGCTTCACGTACGCCAGGCTCAGCAGGTTGCTGCTGTTCCGGTATCGGTTCGCCGGCGTCATGACCGGCTGCGCGGTGGAGGTCTGGTCGAGTCGGGTCACCATCTGCCGCTCACGCGCCCTGACCGGCGAGTCGTCCCGGTCCCAGAAGCCTTCCTCGGCGAAGGTGTTGATGAAGGTGTCGAAGCCTTCATCCATCCAGGCGTATCGCCGCTCGTTCGATCCCACGATCATCGGGTACCAGCTATGGCCGATCTCGTGAGTCAATACCCGGAACAGGTCGGGTCCGCTCTGGCCCCGCGCCTCCATCGCGACCATGGGGTATTCCATGCCCGAAACTGGTCCCTCGATCGCAGAGATCTGAGGGTAGGGGTACCGGAGCCAGCGGGTACTGTATTCCTGGATCGAGTACCGGCTCATGCGGGCGGCGTCCTTCCACGTCTCCAGCGCGGATGGCCGGTAATAGGCATGGGTGAGTATGCCTTCCCAGGAGGTCGCGTCCCAGAGGTATTCGGGTGATGCCGCCCAGGCGGCGTCGCGCACGTTCTCCGCCCGGAAGCGCCAGGTGAGTGATCCCTCGCGGGTAGGGCGCGCGGCTCCCGAGCGGAGCTCCGGTTCGGTCAGAATGTTGATCGTCGTATCCGACTTGGCCGCGGCTGCCAGCCGTTGCCGCTGAGCGGAAGTAAGCACCTCGGCCGGATTCAGGAGCACGCCGGTACCCGCGACGATATAGCCGGCCGGCAGGGTGACCTCGTACTCGATGTTGCCGTACTCGAGGTAGAACTCCCCCTGGCCGAGGTACTGATCGGTATTCCAGCCGCGAACGTCGTCGTAGACTGCCATGCGAGGATACCACTGGGCGATCTGGTACAGGCTACCGTCGCGACCCATGCGGTCGGCCCCGTGTTCCGGCACGTTGAACGAGTACGTCAGATCGAACACCGTCGTGCCGCCAGGCGGAATCATCCGGACCAGGTCGAGGTACATCATCGTGTCGTCGATCCGGGTACTCAGTGGGACGGCGGGGCAGGGGGCCGGCGCCGCCCGTCTTCGCCTGGGAGCTGCTGCCCCACGCTGGCCCGCTACCCGCAGGCACTGCTTCACCTCGGCGATCTCGTATCCGCCCTTGAATCCGGCGCCACCGAACCTGCTCTCGGAGGCGAACAGGAGCGAGCCGGTGCTGCCGGGCCGGAACAGGTTCTGATCCAGCTGCATCCAGACGTAGCGGAGGGTATCGGGAGAGTTGTTGGTGTAGCGGATCTGCGCCGTTCCGCTGACCCGCTTCTCGGTGGTATCCAGCGCCACCTTGATGGTGTAGTCGGCGCGTTGCTGCCAATACTCCCGGCCTGGGGTGCCGTTGGGCCGGCGAACCTCGTTGGCGGGAGGAAGCGGGAGCGCGCTGAAGATGCCGGTATCAGCCGCTGCCGGCTGGAGGGTAGGTAATTCCAGGGGCCGGGCGGGCTGCACCGGTCGCGGGCCTGCCGGCTCCTGCGCAGTCGCATACTCTGGCGGATGCCAGAAGAGAGCGGGGGCGAGCAGCAGAGCCGGGAATAGGTGGTGGCGCATGGGTCTCAGCCTTAGAGCTTCGGCAGGGTCACTCCGGTCTGCTTCTGGTACTTCCCCTTCTTGTCCGCGTAGCTGGTCTGGCAGATATCGTCGTCGTCGGCCTCGAAGAAGAGCACCTGGCAGATCCCCTCGTTCGCGTAAATCTTGGCGGGCAGCGGAGTCGTGTTGCTGATCTCCAGCGTCACGTAGCCCTCCCATTCCGGCTCGAAGGGGGTGACGTTGGTAATGATCCCGCACCGGGCGTAGGTGGACTTGCCGAGACAGATGGTGAGGACGTTGCGGGGGATCCGGAAGTACTCCACCGAGCGGGCCAGCGCAAAGCTGTTGGGCGGTACGATGCATACGTCACCATCGAACTCGACGAAGCTGCGGGCGTCGAAATGCTTCGGGTCCACGATGACGGAGAGAACGTTAGTGAAGATCCGGAACTCGGGGGCCACCCGCATGTCGTAGCCGTAGGACGACACGCCGTAGGAGATGGCACCTTCGCGAATCTGGCCATCCACAAACGGTTCGATCATGCCTTTCTCGCGGGCCATGCGGCGGATCCAGCTGTCGGACTTGATGGACATGTTCTCAGCTTGCGATGGGCGGGGCGGCGGGGCGGGGTGCACCGCGGCTCGTCAGGCGCGGAAATATAGTACTGAAGGACCACGTATTTCTAAGCGAGCCGACAAACGGAGGACTCGCTCGGTAGTCCGGTGAAGGGAGTTATCTACCATGCACGTGGTTGTTCATCAGGGCACTCGACCTCGCAACAGTCAAAGGGACCCTGAGCCGGAGCCTTAGGTCTGCTCGTCTTGGGCACCCCCTTGTCTGATGTAGTCCAGGATGTGGGCCATGCCAGCCCCGGCATATGCGGGGGTGGCAACGGCACAAAGGATCGCGAACTCGAACGGCATGAGATTGTGACTAGTCGGATCTTGCTGGTAGTCGGCGACGATCACGAGCAAATGGGCGAGGCAGACGCCCAGCAATACAAAACCAGCCGTTCGGTATCTGTCGGTGGTCGCACCCAGAGTAACGGCAAAGCCGATCACCAGCGCCACTGCGGCAAACGTCAGGTACACGTCACCAGGCAGCTTGTTGCGTTCCGAGTAGGACATGAATCGGAAAAGGATGAGCATATAGGCGAGCGAACCGGCCACCAACGCTATGATGGTTCGGAGTCTCGGCATCCACTCACCCTGACAGGGGCGCAGAATGGGTAGATCAGCGCCCGGGCCATCAGCGACACCGCGGTGCCGCCACGCGAGGAGCGGCCGCCACCGAGTCCAGCTCTTCTGGGACCTCGATGTCAGCTCCGCTTTCGGCCTGCTCCGGAAGCGTCAGCGTGCTTTGACCCCGTGCATCTACCCCCATTCCCACCTTGGCGCTGCCGCCCCGATCGGCGAAGACCAGAGTGGATGAGCCACCCCGAACCAGGCTCAGCACCGTCCGGGTGGTCCCGTTCTCATCCGCAAAGAGGAGGCTTACTGTCTGGTCGGGTAAGAGGCCCAGCACGGCCCTGGAACGGCCGGCGGTGTCCCGAACGGTAATACCCGAGGCACCACCTCCGAGCACCGAGAAGCTCAAGCCGGCCTTGCTCCCCGGCGTCTGCATCAGGAACCGCATCGATCCATCGTCCGCTGCGCTCCAGGAGCCCCGGATCGCTCCGCTCTTATCCCGGAGCAGAAACTGCCTGGCTTCTACCACGTTGGCGACAGCTCCCGGAAGGCCCTGGCGCGCGGCGACGATGACCAGGGCGGTGGCGAGCCCAAGGAGGAGCGCTACTGCTATCAACGTGCCCATCCAGATCCGGCGAAGCCGGCGGTTCTCCCGCTCCAGCTCGGCGGTGCGGATCGTCATCCCCCGCTCCAGTTCGTGCATCTTGCGGAGGAGTGGGTCGGGCGTAGCGTCGGGTTTGACGCCGGTCATGCGGCGCCGCTCTCCAGGAAGTACGATTGGCAGGCCCGGTCGATCAGGTCAGGGCTCAGCTCTGGAGCAACCTCCCGGTACTTGGCGATGTCTTCGATATGGGCAATGACGTCACGCGGGTGACAGCCGCGGGCCCGGATGCCACGCTTGTCGTAGTACTCATCGAAGATGTAGTTCACCGATTCCGCGGTGTAGGCCAGGCCGGCACCCTTGCAGCACCGGCGGAAGATCTCCTCGTACTGCTCCCTGGTCGGATCGATGACGGGGATCTTGTAATGGATCCGGCGGAGGAAGGCTTCCTCCACCAGCTCGGCTGGATCCAGATTGGTTGCGAAGATCAGCAGGCAGTCGAACGGCACCGGAAACTTGCCGCCGGTGTGGAGCGTGAGATAGTCGATACGCTTCTCCAGCGGCACGATCCACCGGTTGAGGAGATCACGCGGTGGCACCCGTTGCCTACCGAAGTCGTCTACGATGAGCACGCCGCCGTTGGCTTTCACCTGGAACGGCGCCTGGTACAGTTTGGTGAAGTGGTCGTACCGCAGGTCGAGCTGGTCGAGCGTCAGCTCGCCGCCGGTGAGAACCACCGGCCGCCTGACTCGGGCGTACCGCCGGTCATAGCCGGGACCGGTCCGGATCCAGAGTGCGTCTCGCCCGATGGCATCGTCCGGGCTCTCTACCTCCTCATGGTGGACCGGGTCGAATACCAGCATGATCTGGCCATCGATGTCTACCGCATACGGCAGGTAGAGCGTGCCGCCAAGCATCTCGGAGATGGCTTCGGCTATCGCCGTTTTTCCATTTCCCGGATGTCCGTAAAGAAAGATGGACTTCGATGAGTTGACTGCAGGGCCGAGTATTTCGAACATCGACTCGTTCAGCACCAGATGGCTGAAGCCGGCCCGGAGCGATTCCTGAGTCACGTGGGCATTCTGAATCGACTGGGCCTCGATCCACTTGCTGTACTGTGCCAGGGGCACCGGTGCCGGCCCCACGTACTGGCTGGCGTCGAGCGCCTCTTTAGCCCGATCCCGCCCGGCACCTGCAAGGTCGAACAGATAGCTGGCCCGATTGGGCCCGGTGGTTCCCCTGACCTCCACGAAACGGCGCTGCTGGAGAGTCAGCAGCTCCTCGTCCACCAGGGCGAACGGAAGACGGAGAAACTCCGAGAGATAGTGCCCGGTGCGGCCGCCCTGGACGTAGAACACCTTCAGGATGAGGTCCCGCACCGCGTCGGCCGACAGGCCGGTATCGGCCAGGGTATCCGGGACGGGGGGCACCGACTCCCTTGCAACCACCTCTGGCTCGGTCAGCATTACGGGCGTGGCGCTCACGAGACAGCCTCCATGGTCCGGTGAATCTCCCGGTCACGATCCGCCGGCTCATCTGCCCAGGCCAGAACGTCACCGACGACCGTGCCTGAGCGGATGAGGGTTCCGGCAGGCAGCTCCAGCGCATGCACCGCGACCCCGTGCCAGCGGGTTCGGGAGCCAGGCGGCAGCGAGTGGTACACGGCCACCACCGCACGTCTGGCATCCAGAAACGCTATGTCGAGCGGAAAGCGCATGCCGTACATGTGGGCCGAGCGGCAGGGGGTAAGCAGCAGGCCTTCGCCAGCCGCTGGAGCCGGCCGACCCAGCATCCCCCGGAGTCTCGAGAGCCAGGCATCGGCCAATCTGATCCGGGTACCGAGCTCACGACCCCGGGCTGTGTTTACCACCCGCAGCAGACGCATTAGAGCTTGCTGAACGTCCGGTAGATCGCCAGCGCCGACGGCCCGATCACCACCAGGAACATGGCAGGGAAGACGAAGAGAACCAGCGGGAAGACCAGCTTGATCGTCGTCTTGGCCGCTGCTTCTTCGGCCCGCTGGCGCCGCTTGGTGCGCATTGTCTCGGAGTGCACCCGGAGGGCATCGGCAACGGACGTTCCGAAGCGGTCGGTCTGGATCATCATGTTCACCAGCGAACGGATGTCCGCCAGACCAGTGCGCTCGGCCAGGTTCTTGAGCGCCTCGTCTCTCGGAGTCCCGGCGCGCATCTCCAGATTGACCATGGCGAGCTGCTCGCTCATGACTGTGCTTACGTGCTCGATCTCGTCGGCCACCCGGACGAGTGCCTGATTTAAACCGAGCCCTGCCTCCACACAGACCACCAGCATGTCGAGCATGTCTGCCAGAGCGAGCTGGACTTCCTTCTGCCGAGCCTTGAGCCGGCTGCGCACATAGAAGGTTGGACCCACCCACCCCAGGCCGCCGAGCCATAGAATCCCGATCAGCACCTGACCCGACGAGAAGCCCAGGAGCGGCAATCCGACCATACCGACCGCGGCAAGACCCGCTGCCAGGCTCACGCGGGACGCCCAGTAGATGGACACCGCACGCGGGTCGGCGTAGCCGGCCTGAATCAGGAACTGCCGGACTGCTGTGGTGTCCTTACGGCCACTTCCCACCTGTTGGCCCAGCGTCTGGAGCACGCCCATCAGCCGGTCCGATTTAGCCTGCCGCCGCCGCCGGGCCTGAATCTCGTGGGGGTTCGAACCACCCTGCATCTGGTCGAGACGTGAGGTCACCGGATCGCGGCCGGGACGCAACTGGATCAGCGTCAGGGTGAACAGGGCGACGGTCAACATCGTGAGAATCAGGATTATGGCCAGCATGAGCGTCTCAGATTTCGATTTTGATGATCTTGCGAATCCACAGGAATCCGATCAACTGCATTGAAATGGCGATGACTATCAGGATCTGTCCCACCGGATCCTTGAAGAGAATCGACATGTACTCGGCATTGATCATGTAGAGCAGCGAGAACAGAATGATCGGGAGGGCCGACAAGAGGTAACCCGTCATCCGGCCCTGCGCGGTGTAGACCCTGATCTGCCGGCGAATAGTGAAGCGAGCCCGCACCACCGCCGACAGATTGTCCAGGATCTCGGCGAGATTGCCGCCGACTTCGCGTTGGATCAGGATAGCGGTGACCAGGATGCGGACATCAACGATGTTTACTCGGTCGGCCAT
>DATFFX010000387.1:0-6371 GCA_035249825.1 Gemmatimonadales bacterium
CGATCGCCACCTTCGTCTTCCGCCATGCGGAGGAGCAGGTGAGCTACCCGGCCGTTCACGTCGAGCAGTACCAGGCTGCCGATCTTCTCATCAGCGCGCCTCAGGCGTCGCGAGATCTCCTTCAGCAGGGAGATGGCGACTTCAGGCGAATTCCGAAGCCGCGCGTGAAAGTCCTCGCGCCGGAGCACCAGCAGGCTTGAATCGTCCATGGCAATGACGTGGGCCGACCTCGGCTCCTCATCGATCACGGCCATTTCACCGAAGAAACTTCCCTCGCCCAAGACCGAAAGAATGACCTCCCGGCCGTCCTCTGCAATCAAGACGACTTTCACCTGCCCGGCCGCCACGAGAAAGAGAGCGTCCCCGGGGTCGTCCTCAAAGACGATCACACTTCCTTTGGGATAGCTGCGCTCCCGCATGAGCTCGGCGAACGCGCTCAGATCCGCCTCTCCCAGTCCTGAGAACAGGGGGACCTTCCGCAGGACCTCCATCGGGGACAGAGCCACTCGCGCCTCTCGGGATTGGAAGTGTTTGGGGGTAGCATACTTGCGGGCGAGAGTGGTGTCAATCGCCGACGGCTGACCTGGAGCGCACCCCGATTGCAGAAAATGGAAACGCGAGAACGGGCAGCAAGGAGGGACACTGGAGGACCTGTGCCTGGAGCCGTTGCGCTCATCCGACCGGCTACCTTCCCTTGCATGTGCCCACCCAAGCCGTCTAAATTGAAAGGCTTAGCGCCAACCTGGAGCATTAATGAAGGCCGATCTTCACCCGACGTACCGCAAGCTGACGGTCCAGTGTGCCTGCGGCAACACATTTGAGACGCGCTCTACCGCCACCGCGATTCACGTGGAAGTGTGTGCGCAGTGCCACCCTTATTTCACGGGTAAGCAGCGTCTCGTCGACACGGCCGGCAGGGTAGATCGGTTCCGGCGGAGATACCAGACCGAAGCAACTGCCACGCCGCCTAAGGAGTAAGGAATGGAGGCCCGGCTCCGCCAGGCACTGCACCAGGCGGAGGAGGTCGCTCGGGCTCTTGCCGATCCGGGTGTGGGAAAGGATCCGGAACGACTGAGGTCCCTGGGACGGGAGCATACCCGGCTCGCTCCCGTAGTGAGGCTCGCCGACCGTCTGGTACGGCTGCAGGATGAACTCGAGCAAGCTCGGGGTTTGGCTGAAGAGCCGGATCCCGAGCTTGTCGCTATGGTGAAGGAGGACGTTGCTCGGCTCTCGTCCGAAATCTCCTCCCTGACCGCCGAGTTGCACGAACTGCTGCTGCCTCGAGATCCGCACGATGATCGGGATGCCATCATGGAAATCCGCGCCGGAACTGGAGGGGACGAGGCGGCGCTGTTCGGTGCCGATCTGTATCGGATGTACCAGCGATACAGCGAGCGCCAGGGCCTTTCCTGGGAACCGATCTCTGTCAGCGAGGGTACACTCGGCGGCATCAAGGAAGCTATCGTCGCAGTGCGGGGACCGGAGGCATACGGACTCTTGCGTCGCGAGTCGGGTGTTCACCGGGTTCAACGCGTTCCAGCGACGGAGACGCAGGGCCGGATCCACACCTCCGCGGCAACGGTCGCTGTGCTGCCTGAGGCCGAAGAGGTCGACGTGAAGATCGACCCGCAGGATCTCAAGGTAGATGTCTTCCGCTCATCGGGTCCGGGGGGACAGAGCGTCAACACGACCGATAGTGCAGTGCGCATTACCCACCTCCCCACCGGCGTGGTCGTGAGCCAGCAGGATCAGAAATCCCAGCTGCAGAACAAGATCAAGGCCATGGAGGTGCTGCGCGCGAGACTTCTGGATCGCATGCTCGCCGAACAGGAGGCGGCTCGCTCCCGCGATCGCCGGGCAATGGTCGGTACGGGAGATCGTTCGGCCAAGATTCGTACGTATAACTTTCCTCAGAGCCGTATCACCGACCACCGCATCAACATGTCGGTTCACAATCTGGATGAGGTGCTGAACGGAGGCCTCGATGAAATGATCGACGCGCTTCGTATGGCAAGCCGTCAGGAGCTGATCGATGCCTGAGGCCGCCACACTCCGAGTCCTGGTTGCGGGTGGGGCCGACCGGCTCCGGGAATCCGGTATTGCGGAGCCGCGCCGCGAGGCCATTCGCATCTGGAGCGAGGTGGCCGGCGGTAGTCCCGCTGACGTAGCTCTGGGCGGGAGTGAGCCTGCTGATTCCGTCGCAGCAGCTCTATTCGAACAGTCGGTCGCAAGGAGGTCCCGGGGAGAGCCTTTGGCTCATGTCGTTGGGCGGAGTGGCTTCCGCCGGCTGACGCTGGTGAGTGATGGCCGAGCGCTCATACCGCGACCCGAGACAGAGGGACTGGTCGATCTGGTTTTGAAGCGCATTCACCGGGGCCGTGTTCTCGATGTAGGAACCGGAAGTGGCTGCATCGCATTGAGCCTCGCTCAGGAAGGGCGGTTCAGCGAGGTGGTAGGGGTCGATGCATCGGCACAGGCGCTTGATCTCGCTCGGCTGAACCGGGATATCCTCGGAGTGCCGGTGACCCTGGTCCGGGGAGATCTGTGTCTGCCGTTTCGCGAGGGGGCGTTCGACGCGCTGATTTCCAATCCCCCCTATCTTACGAGCGCGGAGTACATGGCACTCGACCTTTCGGTGCGGCAGTGGGAGCCCGCAGCTGCGCTCGTGGGCGGAGATGACGGGATGGTACCGACACGCAGATTGCTGGATGAAGGGCGGAAGGTGCTGCGGCCCGGAGGGTGGTTGGCACTGGAGCTTGACTGCTCCCGGGCTATAAGCGCGGCGAGGCATGCACGCGGGTTGGGCTGGCATGATGTGGCGATACATGTGGACCTATTTGGTCGCGAGCGCTATCTGCTTGCGCAGAGGAGCAATGAAAGGTGATCTGGGATAAGGCTCAGGAACTGGGCCGCCAAATCGGTCAGTCGGCGGAATACCAGGCGCTCCGGCGCGCGGAGACCACGCTGCGGGAAGACAAAGAAACCGTGGCCAAGCTCGACCAGATTCAGACACTGGCCCGGCAAGTGGACCAGGTGGTCTCCTCAGGCCAGATGCCGGATCAGGCGACGGCCGAGGCCTATGAGGGGGCGGTGCGCGATCTGGAAATGAGCCCGACCGGCCAAGCATATGTCGTCGCCCGCGCGAACTTCGAGAAGCTGATGCAGCGCGTCAATCAGCAAATCAGCGAAGGTATGGAGAAGGGTGCCTCCAGCAGCATCATTACCCTGGGATGACGCGACGCGGTTTCTTCGTGGTACTGGAAGGGTCGGAGGGCTCGGGAAAATCCACCCTGCTTGCCGGCTTGACCCAATGCATGCGGGCCGGCGGGGTCGATCCGGTCGTCGTGCGAGAGCCGGGGGGCACCCGCGCCGCCGAAATCGCGCGCCAGGCGCTGCTCGATCCGGAGCACCCCGTGGGCCCCATATCGGAGTTGTTCCTGTATCTGGCCGCACGGGCAGATCTGGTGCAGACCATCATCGGGCCCGCGTTGACCGCAGGACGCGTGGTGCTATCGGACCGATTTGCGCTTTCGACCGAGGCGTACCAGATGGCCGGCCGGGGACTCGACCCGGTGCTGGTGCGCACCACGAACAGCGCCGCCGCGCAGGGAGTAAGTCCCGACCTGACTCTCATCCTCGATCTCGCCCCCGAGCTGGGTCAGGCCCGGCAGGTCTCCGGCGGAAAGGCGCAGGATCGGCTCGATCGGGAGAGCATCGAGTTTCACCGCCGAGTGCAGGAGTACTACCTGGCGGTTCGGGGCAGTGGGGTGCGACATTTAGACGCACGGCTTCCCCCGGACCAGCTCTTGCAGGCCGCATGGGCCGAGGTCCGAAACGCTGCCCCAGAAACTTTTCAGGCCGCGGTGGGTTAAGCACATACAGGGCTTTCGTCTAGGCTGAGTTCGTCTCGCTCTCGCGCAGGGCCGACGAGATCTGCCGTCATCATCTTGGATTATCAGCATCAGCTATTCTGCGGGAGTGGAGGCGAAAATGAGGCAACGTTG
This sequence comes from Gemmatimonadales bacterium, assembly GCA_035249825.1. Taxonomy (GTDB): domain Bacteria; phylum Gemmatimonadota; class Gemmatimonadetes; order Gemmatimonadales; family GWC2-71-9; genus CAVVWJ01. Next base: position 4,005 of record DATFFX010000387.1, read on the forward strand.
GGGTCTGGTCGCACTGGTTGCGTTGATCTCCTTCTTCAGTGGCGGATGGCTGCTTCAGCGGGGCGTTGCCAGCGAGGGCAATGTCTATCAGCAGGCGCGGCTGTTCGATGACGTGCTCGGTCACGTCAATACATACTTTGTCGATTCCCTCGGCGAGACGGACCTGTATCGGAAAGCTACCCACGGAATGCTGGAGCAGTTGATGGATCCTTATTCGGTGCTCCTGACCGGAGATGATTATAAGGCGCTCACCGAACAGACCTCGGGGAATTACGCGGGGCTGGGCATTCAGATCGACGTTCGCGACGGATGGATTACCGTGGTGGCGCCTTTGCCGGAAACTCCCGCTGAACGAGCCGGTGTCGAGACTGGAGATCAGATCATCGAGGTCGACGGGAAGTCGACTGAAGGTTGGAAGAACGAGCAGGCCGTCAAGGCCCTGCGGGGTGAGGCCGGATCCAAGATCGTAATCACGGTTCGTCGGAGCGGAATTCCCGAGCCGATCAAGTACCGGCTGACCAGAGCCCAGATCCATATGCGTTCAGTGCCCCCGGGTACGCTCTTCGATTCCGGTGTCGGTTACATCTCTCTGAACCCGGTGAGCGAGACCTCCGCCGAGGAGCTGCGGCAGGAGATCACCGCGATGAAGGCGAAAGGCATGAAGTCCCTTTTACTCGACCTGCGAGCGAATCCGGGCGGATTGCTCGATCAGGGGGTAAAGGTCGCCGATCTGTTTCTCGACTCCCGACAGGAGATCGTCTCCACCCGCGGACGGGCCCGGGGCTCCACCAAGGAGTTCTTCGATGAGGCCCGACAGGTATGGCCGGACCTGCCGATCGTGGTGCTCGTGAACGACGGAACCGCCAGCGCAGCCGAGATCATCGCTGGTGCGTTGCAGGATCATGATCGTGCCGTGGTAGTGGGCGCTCCAACGTTCGGGAAGGGCCTGGTTCAGACGCTCTTCCCTCTGGGTGAGGGTGTGGCGTTGAAGCTGACCACCGCCCGGTGGTTTACGCCGAGCGGTCGCACCATCCAGCGCATCGCCAAGGACGAAGAAGACCAGGCCGCGCAGGCCGCCCTGGCCGTCATAACCGACACAGTGCTCGGCGCTCCGGACAAGGAGTCCAGCGACTCCGCCCTGAAGGAGCGGCCCATCTTCCATACCGATGCGGGGCGGGTAGTGCGTGGCGGCGGCGGCATCGTGCCTGATCTCGTGGTTCGTCTGGATACACTGACGGCGGCGGAGCGGGAGTTCGCCAAGGTGCTGGGGAACGGCCTGCCGCAGTATCGCGACGCTCTCACCACCATCGCGCTCGAGGCGAAGAAGACGAATGCCATCAAGTCGGAGGCGTTCAAGGTCACCCCGGCAATGCGGCAGCAGATCTATCAGAAGCTTCGGGCGAAGGATGTCCACATCAGCCCGGCGGTCTTCAACGGTGCCGGGACCCTGATCGACGAGCAGCTTGGCAACGAGATAGCCAGATACGTGTTTGGTCGCCCGGCGGAGTTTCGCCGCCGTGCGGCACAGGACGTACAGATGCAGACTGCTATCGGGCTATTGCGGAAGGCCCAAACCCCGAAGCAGCTGTTGAGCCTGGCCCAATCCAACGCGGCCTCAGCAACAGCGCAGAACTAGGCCGACGCGGCACGTGACCATCTCTTCGGAGCCCGGTCGGCCAACAGTGGCCGGCCGGGCTCGCCCGTTTAGAATCCAGCATTCTCAAGGAGCGTCTTGGTGTCGCAGCCACGGGTGACGATCATCGGGGCAGGCAGAATGGGACAGGGTCTGGGCCTGGCGTTGAAGCGCCGGGGCTACAAAATCGCCCTGGTGGCTCGTACGCCGCGCGATGTCACGCCTCCGCTCATGCTGCATCAGGGCAGCCGGAGCGAAGCTACCGCCGACGCGGAGCTGGTGCTGATCGCGACTCCCGACGACGCCATCGGTTCGGTCGCGGCGGAGCTCGCCTCCGAGGGCGCCATCACACGAGACCAGGTAGTGCTCCACCTCTCGGGTCTGCTCGACCGGAATGCACTGCTCCCGCTCGAGGAAAGCGGCGCGGGTTGCGGCTCCTTTCATCCGCTCCAGTCGGTGGCCGAAGCGGCGAGCGCTGCTGAGCGACTGAAAGGGGCCTACGTCGGTATCGAAGGAGACGACCGTGCGTTGGTTGCCGGCGAACGACTGGCCAATACCCTCCGAATGATTCCGGTGCGTATACCAGCGGCGGCAAAACCGGCGTATCACGCGGGCGCCGCGTTCGTGGCCAACTATACGGTTGCGCTCGTGGGAGTCGCTGAGCGGCTCGCCCGGGCGGCCGGTGTTCCTCCCGACATCGCCGCTCGTATCTACCTCCCCCTGCTCGGTGGGGC
>DATFFX010000388.1:0-5091 GCA_035249825.1 Gemmatimonadales bacterium
CCCGTGTTTCTGCATCTACATACCTCCACGCTCCGATACCAACCCTGCTGAGGAGCCCCCTATGACTGCCCGACCTGACCCCCAAGGGAGATGGGCCTCGAAACCTTTCCCCCTCGTTTGCACCTGCCTTATGGTGGGGGCACTTGCCTGTACCTCAGAACAGACCACCCAACCCTCAGCTGACGCAGCGCCCAGACCCTCTGCTACTGGCGCTGCAACCTATACGGTCCGGGATCTCGGCACCCTTGGCGGAACCTTCTCCAGCGCAAAGGACATCAACAACGCCGGTATTGTGGTAGGCTTGAGCACCACGCCTTCAGGAAACCGTCACGCCTTTCGCTGGAGGAACGGTGTCATGACTGATCTGGGTACCCTTGGCGGGAACAACAGCATCGCCGAGGCCATCAACGGCGATGGCGCCATTGTCGGTTATGCGCAAAACCGGAATGGACGGGAGCGGGCGGTTCGCTGGTGGCAGGGACGAACCAGAAGCCTCGGCACCCTGGGCGGCCTGCACAGCCGGGCCCTCGACATCAATAGCGTCGGTTGGATCGTCGGCTGGAGCCTCACGGCCTCAGGACAGCAACACGCGTTCCTCTGGAGGAACGGCGTCATGACCGATCTCGGCACGCTGGGAGGCCCCTTCTCGGTGGCAACCGGCATCAGCGCGTCCGGCGCAATCGTGGGCTACAGCACCAAGACCTCAGACCCGCTCGCCACGGAGTTCCCGTTCCGCTGGAAGGACGGCATCATGCGCGAGCTGCCCTCGCTGGGCGGGAACTTCACCCGCCCATTCGCCATCAATGGCCGGATCGTGGGTGAAGGCGAGCCGGAGGGTGGCGACGGAGACTTCACCCATGCCGTGATCTGGGACAAGAATGTGCTGAGGGATCTCGGCCAATTGAACTTCGGTGACCGTACCAAGGCCCTCGATGTGAATGGCGCGGGCATCGTAGTGGGTGTCATCGACTATGACCCGCCGGACTGCGACGACATGGAACCCTTTGTCTGGGATGACGGCAGCCTGACCACGCTCCCCGTGATCGGTGGCGTGAACCGGGTGGCCGGAGCCTCCGGCATTAATCTCTCCGGCCAGGTGGTAGGCTTCAGCGAGACTGATACCGGCTCGGGGGATTGCGAAACCGGCCGGATTCACGCGGCGCTCTGGACACCCAATTGACTCGCGCGTTTTCCGCACCATTTGAAAGCCGGTGAGCGGGACTCGAAGACTCCCGCTCACGCTGTCTTCCCCCGCTGTGGAGCTGATCACGGCCGAGAGCACGGGACGCTGACATCGGTTAAGGGTCTATTGTCGAGAGTCAAAAGCGAGGGCCGGTAAGCTCGACCCGCAGCCCTGGACTCCGGACCCTAGACACTCCGCTAGTGGGTTAGTTTCAGCTCCATGTCTTCGCAGATCCTCATCGCCATGGATGACCTCGAGACCGCCGTGCGGCTGAATGCCGCATTCGAGGCTGCGAAGTTCTCCACCGCGATGTTCTCCTCGCTCGATGACGCCCGCGGTACCGTGCGGCGTGAGAGTCCCGAGCTGGTGGTTCTCACCGGCGCCGTGCACGAGCCTCACGTCCAGCAGCTGGCCTCACTGGCGCACGACGCCGAGATCTCAACTCTTGCGCTCCTGGAGCCCACCGACTCGGAGCGAGCCGAACGGGTGGGACGTCTCCGGGCCACCGAAGTGATGACCAAGCCGCTGGCTCCCGATGACGTGGTGGCCACCGCTCGGAGGCTGATCGACCGGCGCCATCTTCAGGAGCGCACCGGCATCGTGGGTGAGAGCGACTCGATCCAGGAGGTCCTGGTCAAGCTCGAGCAGATGGCGCCGGTCTCCAGCACCGTGCTGATCCAGGGCGAGAGCGGCAGCGGCAAGGAGCTGGTCGCGAAGGGCCTGCACGACCTCTCGCCCCGCCGGAACGAAGCATTTATCACCGTGAACTGCGCCGCGCTTCCAGACACGCTGCTGGAGTCCGAGCTGTTCGGCCACGAAAAGGGCGCCTTTACCGGAGCAGCCGAGCGGCGGCTGGGCCGGTTCGAGCTGGCCGATGGCGGCACCATCTTCCTCGACGAGATCGGCGACGTCCCGCTTTCCACCCAGGTCAAACTTCTCCGGGTGTTGGAGAGCCGCTCGTTCTTCCGGGTAGGAGGTACTCAGCCGATCAAGGTGGACGTCCGAGTGGTGGCGGCGACCAACCGGCCGCTCCGCGAGGCAGTGAGCCTGGGTGAGTTCCGGGACGATCTCTACTATCGCCTGAACGTCCTCAACATCTACCTGCCGCCACTGCGCGAGCGCCGCGGCGATATCCCGCTGCTGGTCCGCCGTTTCATCCGCGAGTTCTCCAAGGCCCACGACCGGCAGTTCCGGGGAATCACCGCCGAGGCCATGCAGCGGCTGGTGACCGCACCCTGGCCCGGAAACGTGCGGCAGCTCCGGAACCTGGTCGAGTCCATGGTGGTGCTGGCTCCTGGTGCCGAGATCCGCGCGTCCGACATACCGCTGGATGTGCTGGAGGGTGCCGGCAGCCATTCGCTGCAGTCAGGGCGGGCTCTGTTGCCGATGCGGATCGCGACGGGGGGCCAAGGAGGCAGCGGGGCAGTCGGGCCGGAGCTGGAGTTCATCCTGAGAAACCTGATCGAGCTGAAGCTCCAGGTGGAGGAGCTGCGCCGGCGGTTGGACGAGCACCCGCAACGGGTACAGGTGATCGAGCTGGCCGACCACTCCGCCGTGGCCGATCTGATGGCGGATGACGGTGCCGACGGGGCTCGTCCGGTGCTCTATCAAGCCGGGATGACCATGGCCGATGTCGAGCGCGCCACCATCGAGGCAGCATTGCAGGAGTACAAGGGTAACAGGCGTCGGGCGGCCGAGGTGCTGGGAATCGGGGAGCGCACCCTGTACCGGAAGATCAAGGCGTATCATTTGGACTAGTCGCCAGACCTCTGGAACAGTCGCCAGTCGCTGGTCGCCAATCCTCGCATGCGGAGCGTGGTGCTGGGAGTAATGCGATGGTAGCTATATGAGTTAGCGCCCACGCCCCTGACGTCTGGCCTCTGGCGTCCGGCGTCTGGCGTCTGGCGACCTTGCACCTGGCGACTCGAATTGCAGACTAATGCACTGACCTAAGTTCTGCTGTATACATACTTTGCACTCACTGGTGTCTTGACAGTCCCGGTATGCGCCGTCAAATTGCAATTGATTCCCTCCCTCTGACGGACCGTCCTTGAATTTTGTCATCGATGCCGAGCTTTGCGTTGCATGCTTGGCGTGTGTACGTGTCTGCCCCACCGATGCCATCGCGGTGGCGGCAGAGGAGCCGGTGCTCGTCCAGATCGAGGATGAGCCCTGTATCCGTTGCGGCCAGTGCCTGCAGGTCTGCCCCCACTCGGCAGTCAAGGTAAACGGCGAGATCGGGCTGGCTCTTGCCATCGCGTCTCAGGGCGATGGGGTCCTCATACTCAGTCCCGAGTCGGTGGCCCACTTTTACCCCGCGACCCCGGAGCAGGTGATCAACGCCTGCTACGCCGCGGGTTTTCGTGCTGTCACCCGGGGTGTCATTGGCGACGAACTCGTTGCCATGGAGTACCTTAAGCTGTGGGAGCAGGAGCCATGGGGCACCCTCATCCGGTCTACCGATCCGGTGGTGGTGGACGCGGTTCGGCTCCGGTATCCCGAGCTGCTGCCCTATCTCGCGCCGGTGACGGTCCCCCCGGTCGCCGAGGCCCGATATTTGAGAGCGCAGTACGGGGCGGAGCTGGAGATCGTGTACGCGGGCATCAGCCCGCCGTTCAACAGCCACGAGCTCGATGCGGTCATTACCTTCAGCGACCTGGACCAGATCTTCCGAATCCAGGACATCAACGTGCTGAGCCAGCCGATCTTCTTCGATCGGGTGCCGGCGGAGCGGCGGCGGCACCTGAGCGCGGCGGGCGGCTTGCCGCTTCCTCTGCTGGAGGAGGCTCGCTACTCCAGCAGGCGCTTCCGGAAGCTTCGGGGGCTCGACGCACTCAAGGCAGTCGCTCGAGCGGTGGCGGTGGACCGGCTGGAACTGGGCTTCGTAGACATCCTCTCGACTGAGGGGTCGCTCGACCACCCGCTTTCCGGTCCGCCGGAGGAGCTGTTCTGGCGGCGGGAGCTTCTGGCCAGCACCGAGCCGCCCCGGAGCCGGTTTCCGGTGGTCGATACGGCCGTGGTGGCGAGCGTCGGAGCCACCTTCGAGATCAAGGACCGGGTGGTTCATCCCGACGCCGAGGCGGTTGCGGGGATCCTGAACCAGATCGGGCTGGGGCCCAACGGCCGGCCCTGGGACTGCCGGGCCTGCGGCTACAATACCTGCCGGCAGTTTGCCGAGGCGGCGGCGCTGGGCCGGGCCTCGCTCCGGCAGTGCGCGCCGTACCAGGAGCGCCGGGCCGAGGAGGCCCAGCGTGCTGCCGCGGCCGACGAGCTGACCGGCCTTTCGACCTACCGGGTGCTGCGGGAGCGGCTGGCGTTCGAGATCGAGCGGAGCAAGCGGAGCAACGAAGGGTTCGCGGTCTTGTTCCTCGACCTCGACCGCTTCAAGCAGGTGAACGACCACTATGGGCACGAGGCCGGCAACGACATCCTTCGCACCGTGGCCGACGAGATCAGGCACGCGGTCCGCGCCTCGGACGTGGCGGCCCGCTACGGCGGCGACGAGTTTGTAGTTATTCTCACGCGCACCGATCTGGACGGCGCCGCGCGCGTAGCCGAAGCGCTGCGGGCCGGCATCGAAGGAATCGGGCGCCGCCTGGGTTATCCGGCGGGACTGATCACCGTGAGCGTCGGGGTCGCCGAGTTCGATCAGAACGAGCCGGAAGGCGACCTGCTGGTGTCCGCCGACCGGGCCTTGTACCGGGCGAAAGCGGCGGGCCGAAATGCGGTGGCGTAAGGGGAGTCGCCAGTCGCCAGGTAGCTGCGTTCCAGGTCAGCAGCTCGTGATTAGTTGGCGACTGGCGACTGGCGAGTCCCCTTACGCCACCGCATTCCGGCCCGCCGCCTTGGCCCGGTACAAGGCCCGGTCGGCGGACACCAGCAGGTCGCCTTCCGGCTCGTTCTGATCG
>DATFFX010000389.1:0-3239 GCA_035249825.1 Gemmatimonadales bacterium
CGGGAGGCGATCACCTTCTACTCCGAGTTGCGCCCGGGAGCGCTGCGGGAGGAACGGGATGCTGATCGGAGCTCCCTAACGATGACCCAGCTCGAAGCCTTGAAGATGGTCCTGGGAAAGGAAGTGGCGGCTGAGCGAGACCTGCTGGGGCATTACATTCCCTGGTTGGCGACCATTGGCTCGGTCGGACCGCTTCTGGGCCTGACGGGCACCGTCTTCGGGATCATGAGCGCCTTCATCGGAATCGCCTCCAAGGGATCGGGTAATCTTTCCGCCGTCGCGCCGGGCGTTGCCGAGGCGCTGGTGGCGACCGCTGGTGGGTTGCTCGCGGCAATACCGGCCGTGATTGCGTACAACCTGTTCGTCAACCGGGTCCGGCTGTTCGCGGGGGAGCTCGAGGGATTCGCCAACGAGCTCATCGGTACGATGGCCCGAGAGGGTCTGGTGTAAATGGCAGCGGGATTAGGTGGTGGTCTCGGCAGCCAACGCGGTGAGCTCCCGCTCATGGCCGACGTCAACGTGACTGCGCTGGTCGACGTGATGCTGGTTATGCTCATCACGTTCATGATTACGGCACCGATGATGCAGGGCGGTGTCGACGTCGAGCTGCCTCGTGCCGAAGCCCGCCCGCTCACCCCCAAGGAGGGGATGGTAGTGTCGGTCGATCGGAACGGTCGAATATTCGTTGACCAGACGGCTGTGTCCTATTCCGATTTCAGGGTGACGTTCCGGTCCCTCGTCGCCACCCGCAAGCCCAGTGGAGTGTATCTGCAGGCGGACGCTCGGGTGCCCTATGGTCAGGTCGTGCGGGTTCTTGCGATCATTCGCACCGCCGGAATCCAGAATGTGGGGCTTGTGGCCGCGGAGGAAGAATCGCCGTGAAGACCCACAGGGTCCCCCAGAGGCAGCCGGGAACGATCCCGGGACTGGTGGGGACCGTTGTGGTACATGCTGCAGCGGTCATGTTTCTGATCGCCGCAGTCCGGCCCACCCGGGCCTCGCCCCCGACCTATGCAGTTAATCTGGTTGCTGCGCCCGCACCGACAACGAAGCGGCGATTAGCCCGAGAGGCATTGCCTACTCCGCCGCCCCAGGAAAAGCCGGCCCCCACTCCCCCGAAGCCGGCGCCACCACAGGATAAGCCGGCGCCGGTAACGCCCAAGCCGAAGCCGCCGAAGCCCACACCGGCTCCAGCGCCCGCCGCGGCACCGGCAGAGAGCGAGCGGGAACCCGCACCGCAGACGGCGGCACCGGTGGAACCAGCTCCTGGCGAAACACCCAGTACGGGCACGGATGTAGCAACCATCAAGACGCCCGGTTTGGAATTTCCCTATCCCGAGTATTTGCGGAATATCGTGACTCAGGTCTATCAGCACTGGGACCGAAGCTCGGCCAAGCAGAGCAACTTCGCCGAGATCAGCTTCCTGATTCTTCGCGACGGATCGGTGCGTGACATCCGGTTCGTGACGCGCTCCGGCAGCTTTGCCTTTGACATCGACGCACAGGGAGCAATCGAGGCGGCGGGAAATGCCCACGCCTTCGGCCAGCTACCCGACGGCTGGGAGGCCGACGTCTTTCCGGTCAGCTTCTACTTCCAACCTACCCGATGAGACGATTTCTTCTTTTCCTTACCATTAGCGCTGCCGGAAACCTCGCCGCCCAGGACACGACTCGTGTCGAACCAGGCGTACGGGTAGGCGTGGATTACCGTCCCGGCGTGAGGCCCGGTTTGGTGGTGCTGCCTGGACCCGGACTCGATTCGGCGCGCGCGATAATCCGGCGTGACCTCGACTACAGTGACCGCTTCGAGATGATCACAGTGGGCGACGCGCCAGCGGTCTCGACTTCGGCTGGAGCTACCCCGACAGAGAGTGGCCCGGTCAACTATGCACTGTACCAAGGGCTGGGGGCGGAGTTCGCGGTGGAACTGAGCGAGGCTGCCGGCGGAATCACCGCCCGGCTGCACGATCTGAACGCGGGCCGCCTCAGAAATCAGCAGACGGTACCCGTGTCGGGAGGAGCCGACGGCAGGCTCGAGCTCCATCGGTTTGCCGACGAGATCACTCGCTGGGCCAGCGGGACAGCGGGAGCTGCGGCAAGCCGGATGCTGTTCGTCTCGGGCGGCCGGGTATATCGAGCGGACAGCGATGGGCACGACCTTACGCCTCTGACTCCGGGGGGTCGAACGGCGCTCTCGCCCGCATGGTCCCCCGATGGACAGCGGATCGCCTTCACGCAACTGGGTGAAGGACGTGGCGGCATCGTCGTGCAGACCCTCTCCAGCGGTGCGACGTTCCTGGCGCCGGGCTCTCAGGCCGCGCTCAACATCACACCCGCATTCTCGCCCGATGGACGAACACTGGCGTATGCGCACTCGGACGAGCGCGGGACCGACATCTATACTGCCAATGTGATTGAACGTTGTTGCGCGCAACGCTTGACCGTAGGACGCTACGCCGACAACTTATCCCCAACGTTTTCGCCAGATGGGCGGCGCATCGCGTTCATCTCAACGCGTGCCGGACCGCCTCAGTTGTACGTGATGGCTGCGGACGGGACTGACCAGGAGCTGCTGGCACCATTCGATTATGGCGCCACCGGAAGTTCGAACGCTCCTGAGTGGTCTCCGGACGGAGCCAGTGTCGTATTCCACCGTGAGGTCTCCGGTAGCCCTCAAATTTTTCTGGTCGACGTCTCCGGCCGACGGGTACGGCAGCTCACCTCATCGGGCCGGAACGAAGATCCGACCTGGGCTCCGGATGGCCGTCACGTGGCGTTCATCTCCGACCGGAGCGGGCGCCGACAGATCTGGATCGTCGACATCGAAACGGGCCGTGTCAGGCAGCTGGCTACTCCAGGTGCCGCCCGGCTTCCGTCGTGGTCACGCCGCCTCGGGCGGACCACCCCTGTTCCCAACCCATAAATCCGGAGTGATGATGCGAGCACCTTCCCTGCTGATGCTTTCGATCGCCGTTACGTTCGCCGTTGCCTGCGGGGGTAGCCCACCTCCCGAGGAGCCAGCCCCCGAGCCGACCCCAGTCGCCGAACCGGCTCCGGCACCCGAGCCGGTGGACGACAGCGCCGAGCGGGAGCGGATGGAGCGGGAGCGCATGGCCCGAGAGGCTGAAGAACGCTCGCGCGCGGTGGCTGCGGATCTGGCTGCGATGATCAACTTCGACTATGACCAGGCTACGGTTCGGCAGGCTGATCAGGCGACCCTGGATCGCAAGGCCGCGATC
>DATFFX010000390.1:0-4716 GCA_035249825.1 Gemmatimonadales bacterium
CAAGGTCGTCGGGCCGGACCCGAAGGGCATCGTCTCTCCAGGTCAGGTGCGCGGAACGCGAGGCCCGCCCCATGGAAAAGACCTCCTTCAGGCTGAGCACGCCCGGCCCGGCAACATCCGAATCGAAGCCGATGATGTAACGCAGCCGCGGCAAACGCTGCCGGATCTGGAGCACTTTCTCCAGCTGGGTAGGGGTCGAGACGAGCACGGCGACGGCGCCCGAGTCGCTCAGGTTGTGCTCTACCTGCCTGGCAGGCAATGTCGGGTAAATGGGTACGTCGGTACAGCAGGCCGCAAGGCAGGCATAATCCGCGATCGCCCACTCGGGACGATTCTCCGACAGTATCGCTACCCGGTCACCAGGACTGACGCCGAGCTCCAGAAGGCCAACGCTCAGGTCCTGGATTCGATCGGCAAGATCGCGATAGCTCAGCTCGATCCAATCGCCCCCCTGCTTGGCGCGCATGGCGACAGGCCGCGACTCGAATCGATCCAGGGCACCGAATAACAGCTCGGTTAGGGTGCTTGCTGTGGCTGCCACTACTGGAAAATGACGAGGAACCGCTGGCCCGATCCGGGAACATCGGCGCCGCTGGCCCGGTAAGATCGCACCTGGACGAACGCGGTATCGGGCGATGCGATGCCCGGCACCCGGTTCAGAGGGAGGCCCTGGCTGCCGTCAGTGGAGATCGTATCGACGAGCACCCCGCCGGGAAACTCGACAGAGTGGGGTCCGACGTCCGGCGGGGATGTGAGCGTGTACACAACGGGACGTGCCGCGAGGGGATCGGGTTGAGAGAAGCTCAGCAGCTGCACCACCAGGGGAGCCGATGCCGTGGCCTCCGGTGCCACGATAACGACGGAATCCCCCGCCAGGACCAGGGTGTCAGCGCGAGCGATCACAGTCAGCGGAATCCGCTGTGATGCCAGCGAACCCGCGAATGCCTGTACCTCCGCGCTGCCAGGCGCGACTCCGGTAACGAGTCCGGCGTCGTCCACCGCGAGCAAGGGATCGGAGCTGCGCCACGTGATCGGCACGGCGATGGCGTTGCCATCGCGGTCCAGCGCCCGAGCGGAGAGTTGCAGTGCCTCCCCGACTTCGACCGTGGGGACCGCTGGCACCTGCACCTCCAGTTCCACCACGCCGCCGGTACCTTCGGTGAGTTCGCTGCAGCTCGTCACAAGCACCAGCGACATCAGCACCGCCAACCGGCTCACAGCGTCTCCGGGGCCGGACTCTTCCCGATATCGCGCAGCGCCGTCTCCGCATGTCTGACCCACCGTTCGGCGTCGGGTCCCTTCGGTGGGCGCGCGAGGAACGCCCGCAGATGCTCGGTGGCCTGCTGAACATCTCCCCGCTTGAGCAGCAGGAAGGCAACCCCGTAATGCGCGCCGCCGAGACTGTCGTCGAGCTCGAGCGCGCGCTTGTAGTGGCGGATTGCCTCCTCTACCTGACCCGTCTTGGTGAACACGATCGCCATGTTGAGCAGAATGCGCGAATCGGTGGGGTTGTCCCGGTACGCGAGGCGATAGGATGTGAGCGCGGCTTCGAGGTCTCCCTGTCGTTCCAGCGCCAGACCCTCGTTCAGATAGTCGAGCCGCTGCGGGCTCAGATTTCCCCGAGTGCCCTTGCCGAACATTCGTTGCCAGAAGCTCATCTGCGGGGAGGGTTCTCCGAGGCAAAGTCAAACGGGCACAAGGTGTTGGAACGGGCTTAAGATAAGAGTCAAAACCTCTAGGGTCTAGGGTCGACGGTCCTGGATTCACGAAGACTCCTCGCTCCGGCGTTTTGGACCCTGGATCTTTGACCGGCGACGTACGACCTTCAACGAAGACCTTTGATCTTCGACCCTCGACCCTAGACCCCAGCCCCGAGACCATGCGCCGTTCAGCCCCAGTTGGCCCGCGCGGCACCTTGGAAGTCGATTGGCCCTTCTTCGGCGAGATTTGTCGGGCACTGGCCATGCGGGTGGCGAAGGAGTATCAGCCCGAAATCGTGCTCGGGGTGGCGAAGGCCGGGGTCATACCAGGAGTGGTGGTCGCCTCCATCCTGCAGTGCGACTTCGCCTCCATGGTGGTTACTCGCCGCGAAGCCGGTGCTCAGCCGGTGCTGGTCTCGGGACCACCTGCCAGCATCCGCGGGCGACGGATTCTGGTCGTTGACGAAACCTGCGACACCGGCAGCACGCTCAAGCTCGCGTTGAGTGAGGTGCGGGCCCTGAGTCCGGCGGAGGTCAGGAGCGCCGTATCCTTCAAGACCGGAGAATACGTCCCCGACTTCTATGCATTCGAGACCGATAACTTCATCATCCTGCCGTGGGACCGCGAAATCATCCAGAATGGAGAGCTGATTACCCGTCCCGACTACGCGGCACGCCTGTAGGTTGCGAGTGCAGACGAATTCCTCCAGTACATCCCTCGTCGCATAACCGCCTGTTCTTACTTCGGAGCATCCGGGTCATCAGCTTTCTTCTGATCAGGCCGGTCTGAGGCGGCATAGGGCTTGCTGACTGGGGCACCCGGTCTAAGATTCTGCAGCCATAACTCTTACCGCGATCACCACTGGAGTGGTGGCCACGACCTGGTCGGGAAATATTTGAGCCCAAACTACATCCTCGGTATCTCCGCCTACTATCATGACAGCGCGGCCTGTTTGCTTCGAGACGGCGAGATCATCGCCGCGGCGCAGGAGGAGCGGTTCACGCGGAAGAAGGCTGACGCGTCGTTCCCGCAACAGGCTGTAGCGTACTGTCTTGGAAGCGCCGGAATTTCAGCCGGCGACCTCACCTACGTGGGCTTCTACGACAAGCCCCTGCTCAAGTTCGAGCGCATTCTGGAAACCTACCTGGGCACCGCACCCCAGGGACTCCGCTCGTTTCTCATGGCTGGTCCCCTCTGGATCAAAGAGAAGCTTTTCACCGACCGGCAGTTGCGCGAGGAGCTCGACTATGAAGGCGAGATCCTCTACAGCGAGCACCACGAATCGCACGCGGCGAGCGCGTTCTTCCCCAGCCCCTACGAGGAAGCCGCCTTCCTGACCATGGATGGAGTGGGAGAGTGGGCCACGACCTCGTTTGGCATTGGTCGCGGCAACGACATCGAAATTCTGAAGGAGATCCACTGGCCCGACTCGCTCGGGCTCCTGTACTCAGCCTTCACCTATTACACGGGGTTCAAGGTAAACTCGGGCGAATACAAGGTCATGGGCCTCGCCCCGTATGGTGACCCGAAGTTCGTAGACCTGATCTACCGCGAGCTGATCGATTTGAAGGAGGACGGCTCCTTCGCGCTGAACCAGCGGTACTTCAACTACCTGAACGGACTCACCATGACCAATGGCGCCTTTGATCGCCTGTTCGGTGGGCCGCCGCGAGAGCCGGAAACCAAGCTCACCCAACGGGAGATGGATCTTGCCCGCTCGGTCCAGGTGGTGTGCGAGGAAGTCATGCTTCGCATGGCTCGCACAGTGCACCGCGAAACCGGATTGGACCGTCTATGCCTTGCCGGAGGCGTCGCACTCAACTGCGTAGGGAATGGCAGGCTTCTCCGGGAGAGTCCGTTCAAGGAGCTGTGGATCCAGCCCGCCGCCGGCGATGCCGGGGGCGCACTTGGCGTGGCTCAGCTCGCATGGCACCGGCACTGCCGACAACCACGTCAAGTCACGCCCGGAAAGGATAGCATGCGCGGATCCTATCTCGGACCGGCCTACACCGACGAAGAGATCGAGCGGTACCTGAGTTCGATCGGCGCCACCTACCGGCTGCTGGGACGTGAGGAGCTCCTGCAGACGGTGGCCAGGCTCCTTTCGGAGGAGAAAGTCGTAGGCTGGTTCAATGGGCGAATGGAGTTCGGGCCTCGCGCACTCGGCGCTCGCAGCATTCTTGGCGATCCTCGAAGCCCGCGGATGCAGGCGCAGATGAACATCAAGATCAAGTTTCGGGAGGGTTTCCGTCCCTTCGCGCCCAGTGTTCTTCGGGAGCGGGTGAACGACTACTTCGAGCTCGACGTCGACTCACCCTATATGCTCCTCGTGGCTCCGATAAAAAAGGAGCGCCAGATTCCGATGGATCAGGCCGCGGACCGCCTGTGGGGTATCGACAAGCTCAACGTGCCGAGATCCGATTTGCCCGCGATTACCCACATCGACTACTCGGCCCGCATTCAGACCGTGAGTCGGGAGACCAACCCGGACTACTACGATCTGATCCGCGAGTTCGAATGTCTCACCGGTTGTGCGGTTCTGGTAAACACGTCCTTCAATGTCCGGGGTGAGCCGATTGTCTGCTCGCCTGCCGACGCGTACCGCTGCTTCATGCGGACCCACATCGATCATCTGGTGCTCGGACCCTTCCTGCTGGAAAAGGTCGGGCAACCGGAATGGCAGGAGAGCGGGAAATGGCAAGAGGAGTTTCAGCTCGACTGACGCCGGCCGAAGGGAGGAAGTTCGGCCTCGTCGTAGGCGGAGCGTTTCTCCTGCTCGGAGCCCTTCTCTTCTGGCGCTCCAGAGAAACCGCCGGCTCGATCGTGGGCCTGCTGGGAGTCGTCCTGATCCTGGCGGGGCTCGTCCTGCCGACACGGCTGGGGCCCGTTTACCGCGGCTGGATGGCGTTCGCCCTGGCGATCTCCAAGGTGACCACCCCGATACTGATGAGTGTGATCTATTTCCTCGTGCTCACTCCTACGGGGCTCCTGGCTCGAGCATTCGGGCATCGGCCG
>DATFFX010000391.1:0-3862 GCA_035249825.1 Gemmatimonadales bacterium
TGGTGCCGATGTAGGAAAGGTCGCCCCAGGGGAGTACGAACATCACCCGGCCATCGATTGGACTGGTGAATGCGACGGCCTTTCGATGATCGATTCGGGAACGGTCTACGACCAGGTGTACCCCTTTGGTGGTCTGAAGCAGCGGCGCGGCACCAGCATCCTCCAAGCGGCGTACCTGGTCGGCCCAGGGACCGCTGGCGTTTACCACCACGCTCGCTCGAATGACGCCGCGCTCTCCAGTCAGCCGGTCCTCCAGCTGCGCTCCAACGACCCGTCCTGCGGTGCGTTCCAGGCCGGTGACTGCCATGTAGTTCGCGACCAGTGCCCCGTGATGCATGGCGGATCGCGCCGTTGCGATCACCAGCCGCGCGTCATCGCACTGGGCGTCGTAGTAGCAGGCGCCGCCGAGCAGGCCCCGATCGCGCAGCATCGGCTCCGCCTCGAGCATGCCGCGCTTGCCCAGCATCCGGTGTACCCGCACATTGCGGAAGAGTGCCAGAACATCGTAGAGCAGCATTCCGGCCGCGAGGCGCCAGCGTGAGAGCCGGTCACCGCGATGCACCGGGAACACGAAAGGCAGCGGCCAGACCAGATGCGGAGCGATGCGCTGGAGCGCGCGACGTTCCCGATTTGCCTCCAGCACCATGCTGAACTCGCCTTGCTCCAGGTACCGTAGGCCGCCGTGGATCAGCCGGCTCGACCGGGAGCTGGTGCCTGATGCCAAATCGTTCTGCTCGACCATGATCGTTCGCAATCCACGCATGGCCGCGTCGCGGGCAACCCCAGCCCCGTTGATGCCACCCCCGATCACCAGAAGGTCGGCGGGCTGCATTGTGAGCTGGCCCAGCGTCGCGCGCTCGGAGGACCGCCTCCCGTGACCGGCTGCTCCGTCTCTGAGGCTGCCCGGCCCAGCACCTGGTTTTTCTGGCACGCTCATGTGATCCGCCCTGGTGCGAGGGTCCTCGATGTGGCCTGTGGCACGGGACGGCACAGTATCGCCGCCGCTGCGATGGGAGCCCAGGTTACGGGTATCGACCGCGACCCCGCGAAGCTGGGAACTGCGCGGGAGCGAGCCGCTGCCGCACGAGTCTCTGTCGACTGGCGCGAAGTCGATCTGGAAGGGCAGTGGCCCGAGTTGGGCAGTTTTGATGCGGTTCTGGTATTCAATTATCTTGACCGAGCCAGCATGCCCAAAATCCTGGGGCTGGTCGCGCCCGGCGGCCGGCTTATGATGGAAACCTTTTTCGAGGCGCAGCGCGAGGCGGGTTGGGGCCCGACGTCGGAGCGGCACCTGCTGCGTGCTGGCGAGCTCGCCCGCCTGGTTGCCCCTCTGACCATTCTGCATGGGCGCGAGGCCTTCGAGCCAGTGGATTCTGAGCGATGGCGGGCAGTAGCCAGTGTTGTTGCTGTAAGAAGTAAGAAGTGAGAAGTGAGAAGGGGAAGGGGTCTCTTTTTCTTCTCATTTCACCTCTCACCTCTCACCTCTGACTTCTCACCTGGAGAAGCATGCTCGACTCCCGCCGGGGCCGCCGGGTTGCGATCGTTGCCGGCGTCCGGACTCCCTTCGCGAAGAGTGGTACGGTCTTCCGTGATGTGTCGGCGGTGGCGCTGGCACGGCACACCGCACGCGAACTGCTCTATCGCAGCGAGATCGATGGGCGGGAGATCGACGAAGTCGTCTTCAGCCAGGTGGTGCCTTCCGCGATCACACCGAACGTGGCGCGCGAGGTGAGCCTGCTCCCACAGCTCCCTCCCAGCGTTCCGGCCTATACGCTGAATCGCGCTTGTGCCTCAGCAGCCCAGGCCATCAACAATGCTGCCGACCAGATCCTCCTGGGTCACGCCGACACGATCATCGCCGGAGGAGTCGAGTCGCTGTCGGATATTCCCATTCTCCACTCGCGCCGCTTCAGCCGGGTGCTGGTCGACGCCACGAAGGCCCGAAGCTTTGGTGGCCGGGTCGCCGCCATCGGCCGAGTACGTCCCCGCGATCTCGTTCCGGTCACCCCCGCCATCGCGGAGCCATCGACCGGTGAGACCATGGGACAATCAGCCGAAAAGATGGCAAAGGAAAACGGGATCTCCCGGGAAGACCAGGACCGGGTTGCGTTGATGAGCCACCAGCGGGCCGCCGCCGCCACCGCGGACGGACGGCTGACCGCCGAAATAGCTCCGTGGTTCAGCGGTCCCGACATGGACCAGGTCATCACCGCGGACAATGGAATCAGATCAGATGCGTCGCTGGAGGCGCTCGCCAAGCTCAAACCGGTGTTCGACCGGAAGTACGGATCGGTGACTGCCGGCAACTCCTCTCCCCTGACAGACGGGGCGGCCGCCGTGCTGCTGATGGCGGAGGAAAAGGCGAAGGCGCTGGGTCACAAGCCGATCGCCTATATCAGGAGCTATGCGGTGAGCGCGGTAGATCCTGGGTGGCAGCTCCTGATGGGTCCAGTCTTTGCCGTTCCCAAGGCGCTCGAACGTGCGGAGCTCACCTGGAGTGAGCTGGGACTGATCGAGATTCATGAGGCCTTCGCGGCGCAGGTGCTCTCGAACATCCAGGCCTGGGGCTCGCAGTCCTGGGCTGATCGCCTGGGCCTGCCGGCCCCGCTGGGTGAGGTCGATTGGGAGCGGACCAATGTCGCGGGCGGGTCCATTGCCATCGGCCATCCGTTTGCTGCGACGGGCGCGCGCCTCGTGACCACGCTCGCCAACGAGATGGAGCGTCGTGACGTCCAGTTCGGTTTGCTGTCCATCTGCGCCCAGGGTGGGATGGGGTATGCGATGGTTCTGGAGAGGAGATGATGGCGCAGTCGCCAGTCGCCAGCCACCAGTCGCGAGCGGGTCGAGGGAAGGGCCGATGAATACCACGGGCCGAGACGGGCGACCGGCGACTGGAGACTCTTTCTCCACCTCCGCCTTCACGACCGACATTCAAAGCGGAATCGCCATCGTGAGCTTCGACCTGCAAGGTGAGCCGGTCAACAAGCTCAACACCATGGTCAAGCGCGAACTGGAGTCGCTGCTGAGCCGGCTCCATGATGACGCGGCCACCCGGGCCGTGGTCCTCATCTCCGGTAAGCCGGACACGTTCATTGCCGGGGCCGACATCGAGGAGTTCACCGCGATCGCCAATCAGACGGAAGCGGAGCGGCTGAGCTTCGAGGGACAGGAAACGGTCAGCCGGCTGGAGACGTTTCAGAAGCCCATTGTTGCGGCCATCAATGGTGCATGCCTTGGCGGGGGTCTCGAAGTCGCTCTGGCCTGCCACTACCGGATCGCTACTGACCATCCCAAGACGGTACTCGGCCTTCCCGAAGTTCAGCTCGGGCTGATTCCTGGGGCCGGTGGCTGCCAGCGCCTGCCACGTTTGATCGGTGCGCGTGCGGCGCTCGACATGATCCTGTCCGGCAAGCCTGAGCGTGCGTCCAAAGCGCTTCGCCTTGGACTGGTGGACGAGGTCGTACCGCGGAGCATTCTACGACGAGTCGCCGCCGGCGCTGCGGAGCGGCTCGCTCGCGAGGGACTACCCCGGCGGCAGCAGAAGGCCGGACTGCCCGGCATGCTCCTGGATCGCACGGCGGCGGGGCGGCGGCTGGTGTATCGGACGGCCCGAAAGCAGGTCCTCGAGAAGACCGGGGGGCATTATCCGGCTCCCCTCGCCGCGTTGGAGGCGGTGGAGGTGGGATTGGAACAGGGCATCGCGGCTGGCCTGGCGGAGGAGCACCGGGCCTTTGGCGAGCTGGCCGTGGGCGATGTTTCGCGCAAGCTGGTTCAGATCTTCTTCGCCACGACGGCGCTCAAGAAGGACGATGGGGTACCCTCCGGCACCGCCGTTCCACGGCAGATTCGGCGTCTCGGGATA
>DATFFX010000392.1:0-11772 GCA_035249825.1 Gemmatimonadales bacterium
CCGAACCGACGCCGGCGTCCACTCCATCGGTCAGGGCGTCAGCTTCAGGGTACCGGCCACCTGGACCTCTTCCACTTTGCATCGCGCACTCAACGCCCTTCTGCCTCCAGATTGCTGGGTCGCCGCCGTGCATCCGATGCAGCCCGGCTTTCACGCGCGCAAATCCGCCATTTCCCGGCGGTACCGGTATGACATTGGTCTCGACGAAGCGTCTGCCTCACCCTTTCGCCGACACTATGAGTGGGCACTGGGCAGACAGCTGGATGTAAGCTCGCTTCGGGCTGCGGCAACGATCATCCGGGGCACCCACGACTTCCGTGCCTTCTCAGCCAAGGCAGATAAGCCTCATTATCGCTGCCACATTGTGCTCGCAGACTGGGAGCCTCGCCCCAAGGGCCACGGGCTGAGCTTCACCATCGAAGCCGATCGTTTTCTGCAACGTATGGTGCGCATGGTAGTCGGAACGATGGTCGATATCGGCCTGAATCGGCGACCGGTCGAAGACATGGCAACACTGCTTCAGCGCCATGATAACCAGAGCACCAGTGCGCCTGCACCGCCACAGGGCCTGTACTTCGCCTCAGTCTCCTATCCTCCTGAGCTCTTCGTTGAGTCCGAGGAGGTGCCATATGCTACAGTTCGCCACGCGTAGACTCCTGGGACTTACCCTGGCGGTAATCGTCGTGGGGTGCCGCGAGGCGCCTTCCGACATGAGGGTGGCCACTATTGGTGCCCAGACCCCTGCCCGCATAGCTGAAACGCAGAACGCCACCAACTCCTCGCGCAGCACAGCGCTGGTCGCAGCGGCGGATCGGGTGTCCCCCACCGTCGTCTCGATCAATGTGACGTCCCGACAGCAGGCGCGGCGTCGATCTCCCTGGGACTTCTTCTTCGTACCGGAAGGTGCCCGCGTCGTCCAGGGCTACGGCACCGGCTTCGTGATCCGGCCTGACGGGATCATCGTGACCAACCAGCACGTGGTCTCCAACGCCCAACGTGTGCTCGTAACGCTGCCGGATGGAAATGACGTGCCGGCCTCGGTACTGGGCGAGGATCCGCTGACCGACATCGCGGTCCTGAAAGTGAAGCGAGATGATCTGCCGGCAGCTGTACTCGGACGCAGCACCGACCTGATGATCGGCGAATGGGTCGTGGCACTCGGCAACCCGTATGCGTACCTCCTGGGAAATGCCGAGCCATCGGTGTCCGTGGGAGTGGTGAGCGCAACCGGCCGCAACATTCTGCCCGGCGGCGATCAGACGGGCCTCTATCTGGACATGATCCAGACGGATGCGGCGATCAACCCCGGCAACTCCGGCGGGCCGCTGGCCAACGCCCTGGGTGAGGTCGTGGGCGTCAACTCATCGATCTTCAGCACGACCGGCGGCTCGGTCGGCCTGGGCTTTGCCATTCCAATCGAACGTGCCATACGGGTGGCAGAGGAGATCATCAAGAGCGGCACGGTACGCCGGGCGTGGGTTGGTCTGGAGGTGCAGGGTGCCACCGCAATGCGCGACTGGAAAAGCCAGGGCGGCGTCGTGGTGGCCGGCGTTGCCCCGGATGGGCCGGCCGCGCGCGCCGGGGTTCGCACCAACGATGTCCTGGTCGAGGCCAACGGACGCAGGCTCCGCAATTATCTCGACTGGGAAGCCGTCAAACTCGACTTGCACGTCGGAGACGTCGTCCAGGTGACGGTAAAGAGCGGCAGTGGTAGCCGCTCTCGCCGGATCGTCACCGGTGACCTTCCTACTGTGACCGCCGAGAAGATCACTGTCCTTCAGGACCTCCAGCTCATCAACGTGACCCCGGCCATCCAGGCTGAGCGCTCCATCCGCAGCGAGCAGGGTGCCCTGATCTTCCGTCTTTCTCCCGAGGTCAGCCGGGCCACGGGACTGCAGCCGGGCGATGTGATCGTGGCGATCAATCGAACTCCGGTCCGCAACGCTTCCGAGGTCGCAGAGCTGTTGAATGTGCGTCCCGGGCAGGTCATCAGGATCTACGTTGAGCGGGAGGGCCAGATCACCTTCACCGATCTCATGTTTCGATGACTGACGACCGGTGGCGGTCGCCTCTCGGATCCCGCTATGCCTCACCGGCTATGCAGACGCTCTGGGGCGAGCGCCACCGGATAGGGCTCTGGCGCAGGCTCTGGCTCGCACTTGCCGAAACCGAGCGCGAGCTCGGCCTCGAAATCCCCGAGCAAGCACTGGCCCAGATGCGGGCCCATCTGGATGATGCCGACCTCGAAGTGGCGGCGCGCTATGAGCGACGCTTCCGCCACGATGTGATGGCGCACATCCATGCTTTTGGTGACCAGGCTCCGGCCGCTCGACCCTACCTGCATCTGGGCGCAACGAGCGCCTTTGTGACCGACAACGCCGATCTGGTGGTGATGCGGGACAGCCTGCGGCTTCTTCTGGGCCGGCTGATTGCGGTGCTTGGCGCCCTCGAGCTGTTCGCGATCCGTTACGCGAACCTTCCCTGCCTGGCGTATACCCACTTTCAGCCGGCTCAGCTCACCACGGTCGGAAAGCGCGCCGCCTTGTGGATGCAGGATTTCGCTCTGGATGTCGAGGAGGTTTGTCGCCGCATCGAAAGCATGAGGCTGCGTGGCTGTAAAGGCACGACCGGCACGCAGGCTTCTTTCCTCGAGCTCTTCAGCAACAATCACGAGAAGGTGAGGGAGCTGGATCGCCGGGTTGCGGGCAAGCTGGGTTTCGCTGCGGCGTTACCGGTATCGGGGCAGACGTACACCCGCAAGGTAGACAGCCACATTCTGGATGTCCTCAGCGGTATTGCCCAGTCCGCCGCCAAGCTGGCGGGAGATCTTCGGCTCCTGCAACACGAGGGCGAGCTGCTCGAGCCCTTCGAGGCTGAACAGATCGGATCGAGCGCCATGGCTTACAAGCGCAACCCAATGCGTGCCGAGCGAATCAGCGGGCTGGCCCGGTTCGTGATCTCCCTGCAGGCCAACACCGCCAATACGGCCGCCAGCCAGTGGCTGGAGCGTAGCCTCGATGACAGCGCCAACCGAAGACTCGCGCTTCCCGAGGCGTTCCTGGGAACCGATGCCATTCTCGTCCTTGCAACCAACATCGCCGCCGGCCTCGAGGTGAAAGAAGACGTCATCCGGCGGCACGTCGAGGGACAGATGCCATTCATGGCCACCGAGCGGTGGCTCATGCTGGGCACTGCGGCCGGGGGAGACCGGCAGTCGCTGCACGAGGTGGTCCGCAAGCACAGCCTGGCGGCGGCAGAGGCCGTGAGCCGAGGGGAGCCCAACTCCCTGCTTCACCGTCTGGCATCCGATTCCGCCTTCCAGGGCGTGCCCGTCGAGGCGCTCCAGGCCGAGCTCGATCCGGCATACTACACCGGCCGCGCTCCTCGGCAGGTCGGCGAGTTCGTCGAGGAATACCTCGCACCGCTGCTGGCTCGGGCTCGTCCGCTGGCCTCGGAAGCCGAAGCTCCCGAGGTGCGAGTATGAGCTCTTCGTTAGGCTCGGGCCCAACGCTGACAGAGAGCCGGCTGCCGCTCCCGCTGCTGCGCCAGGGCAAGGTCCGCGAAGTGTACCAGGTGGACGAGGAACGGCTGCTGATCGTGGCGAGCGACCGGGTCAGCGCGTTCGACGTAGTAATGCGCGAGTCCATTCCCCACAAGGGCGCGGTGCTCACCCAGATGAGCGCGTTCTGGTTTCAGCTGCTGTCGGATGTATTCCCTTCTCATTACCTGACGGCGAGCACCCCGGAGATCCTCGCAGAGCTTCCCCAACTGAATGGAACGCGGACACAGATCGAAGGCCGCGCGATGCTGGTCCGTCGAACCATGCCTGTGCCATTTGAATGCGTCGTCCGCGGGTACATTTCAGGATCAGCCTGGGCAGAGTACCGGGACCATGGCACACTCGCCGGGGAACCGCTGGCGCCTGGTCTCGTGGAGAGCGAACGGCTGAATCCTCCCCTTTTCTCACCAGCCACGAAGGCCGAAACCGGGCACGACATCAATGTCACCCTCGAAACCGTGGCAGCGGTCCTGGGCTCGGCCATGGCCCACCGTCTGCGGGACGCGAGCTTCGCGGTGTACGCCGCAGGCCGGGACCAGGCCGCGTCCCGCGGGATTATCATCGCTGATACCAAGTTCGAGTTCGGCACCGATGCCGAGGGAACTCTGCGGCTGATCGATGAAGTGCTCACTCCGGACTCATCGCGCTTCTGGCCTGCCGACCAATACTCACCCGGCAGGCCACAGCCGAGCTTCGACAAACAGCCCCTGCGAGATTATCTCGGCTCGCTCAGGACCGCGCATCGCTGGAATGGCGAAGCCCCACCGCCACCACTGCCGGCGGATGTGGTCGCCGCCACCAGCCGCCGGTATCTGGAAGCGTTCCGGCTGCTGACCGGCCGCAGCCTGGAGTCGGGGCTGTGATCCGCACTGCACCCGAGGGGCGCTGGTTCATCATCGCCGCGTGGGTGATTGCCTTGGCTCTCGTCCTCGTGGCCCTCAGGTCGGGATCACTGCTCTGGTGGGGCATAGCTCTCGCGTGGGCCATTGTGGCCATTTGGGTCGTCGCCTTCTTCCGTGATCCGGTGCGCACCGGCCAGCGCGGAGATCGCTACATTCTGGCGCCAGCGGATGGCAAGGTCGTGAGCGTCCTGGAAACTGATGAGCCCGCATTCTTCGGCCGCCGATCAGTCCGGATCTCGATCTTCATGAACGTGTTCGACTGCCACGTCAATCGTTACCCGGCAGATGGCACGGTGGCGTACCGGCACTACAACGAGGGGAAATTCGCCCACGCTGCCGCGGAGAAATCGAGCCTGGACAACGAGCAATCGTCTGTTGGACTCACCACGTCACGCGGCAAGCTGCTCATCCGGCAGATCGCCGGGCTCATCGCCCGGCGAATCGTCACCGACCACCAGGTGGGAACCATGGTCAAGCAGGCCGACCGGCTCGGTATGATAAGGTTCGGATCACGGGTGGATTTGTTTCTACCGATCGAGACCACCCGGGTACTCGTCAAGGTCGGTGAGACTACGGTTGCGGGCGTAACAGTGGTGGCCGAATGGATCTGAGATCGCGGAGAGAGGGTCTGCGGCGGCCCTCGATGCGTCAGGTGGTTGTCGTGATGCCCAGCGCCTTCACCCTGGGCAATCTCTTCTTCGGATTCTGGGCCATCGTAATGGCCTTCAACGGAAACTTTCGCTGGGCGGGCTGGTTCATCGTGTTTGCGGGCATCCTCGATATGCTGGACGGCAGGGTGGCGCGTTTGTCCGGGACGGGCACGCGGTTTGGTGCCGAGCTCGACTCGCTCATCGATGTCATATCGTTCGGAGTGGCTCCGGCACTGCTCATGTACTTCCTCGACTTCTCCAACGCCGGTCGCTTCGCCTGGATACTGTGCTACTTCTACGTCGTAGCCGTGGCTCTGCGGTTGGCCCGTTTCAACGTATTGTCTGCCGGCAAGCCACCCAGTGCCTGGTTCACGGGACTTCCCTCTCCGGCCGCCGGGATGACCCTCGCGGTCTACTATCCGTTCAGCCAGACCAACTGGTACGCCGCCTCGATCGCATACCTCGATCTTCAGCATCAGGGTCTGGTCGTCCTGATGCTTCTGATGGCAGTCCTGATGGTCAGCAACGTGAAATACCCGAAGTTCCCGCCGATCGGCGTCCGCAGCAGAAAAGGAATATTCGGGCTGACGGTACACCTGGTGATTTTGCTGGGGGGCATTTTCGCCCCCGAGTACTTCCTCTTCCCCTTAGGTTTGTTCTATGTGGCATTTGGCATCGTGCGAGCCACCATCTTGGGGCTGATGGAGCGTCCCGAGGCCGTCGCTGTGGTCGATGAGCGCCTGGCGGAGGACCTCGACCCGACTTTGCCGCCACCCCTCTCTCATGAACGGCGCAGCCGGTGGGCAGACCGCCGGCGGGAATCTGACCAATGAGCTTCAAAGTGCACGTCCGCGTGATGCCGCGCGCAGGGCTGCTCGATCCGCAGGGACAGGCAGTGGAGCACGCACTGAGCGCATTGGGCTTCGAGGAGGCCGGCGCGGTCCGGATCGGCCGCGCCATCGAGCTCGATGTGAGGGCTGGTTCGCGGGACGAAGCTGAGACGATGGCCCGCCGGATGTGTGACAAGCTGCTGGCAAATCCGGTAACCGAGGATTACCTGCTGGCGGTGGAGGAGGATTGATGCCGCGAGTAGCAGTCGTCCGCTTTCCCGGCAGCAACTGCGATTTCGACGCGCTTCGGGCGGCGGAAAGCGTTGGTGCCGACGCCTACTTCGTGTGGCACCGAGAGGCCGAGCTTCGCGGAGCCGACGCGGTGATCCTGCCGGGAGGGTTCAGCTATGGTGACTATCTCCGCTCGGGTGCCATTGCCCGCTTCAGCCCCGTCATGCAAGCCGTACAAGCACATGCCGCCGCGGGCGGGCCGGTGCTCGGAATCTGCAACGGCTTCCAGATACTCTGCGAAGCTCACCTGCTGCCCGGCGCCCTGATGCGCAACGCGGGGCTCAGCTTCGTATCCAAGCCGGTCGATGTCATCGTCGAGCGCACCGATACCGCGTTCACCTGCGATTACGAGCCTGGATCCCGGCTCCGCCTCCCGGTGGCCCACGGCGAAGGCCGCTTTGTGGCAGCCCCCGAAACTCTGCGGATGCTCGAAGCCGAAGACCAGGTGGTACTACGATATGTGGCGGCAACCGAGCGTTCGCCGTTTCAGCCGAATCCCAATGGGTCGGCCAATCACATCGCCGGCATCTGTAACGCTGAAGGGAACGTCGTCGGAATCATGCCGCACCCGGAGCGTGCCGCGGACCGGCTTCTCGGCCTGACCGGCGGCAGCGGGTTTTTTACGTCCCTGGTGACTTCGCACCAGCACAGTTCCAATTGAGGGGTATGAACCAATGAAACCGGAGAAGCCCAGCCGCAACGAGGACGAGTATTTCGCCAGAGAAGACGCCGAGCTGCTGCGGAAACAGCGTGAGCGGGCGGCGGCTGCCAGCCTCGAGGCGGAGCGCAAGTCCCATTACATGAAGTGCCCCAAGGACGGCTACGATCTCGCGAGCAGCGAGTATCATGGCGTCACGATCGAGACCTGTCCCCATTGCGGTGGCATGTGGCTCGACGCCGGCGAGCTCGAATCCGTCGCCAAGGACGATTCGCCCAGCGTGATGACTCGAGTGCTCGCGGATGCCTTGTCGAGCTTCCGCCGCTCACCCCGAGGCGCCGAGAAGCATGCACCGGGTTCAGGACCGTCCCGCTGAGGACCCATCAGTGATCGCCTCCAGCGAGGCCGCCACGATCCTCGAGGCAGTCTCCCTGCCCGGCGATCCACCAGTCACGCCGGCACTCGTGCGGGAGCACAACCTCAACCAGCTGGAGTACGGCCGTATCGTCGAGATGCTGGGCCGGGAGCCGACCTTCACCGAGCTCGGAGTGTTCTCCGCTCTCTGGTCCGAGCACTGCTCCTACAAGCATTCCAAATCCGTGCTGAAGAGCTTCCCGACGGCCGGACCGCACGTGGTACAGGGTCCGGGAGAGAACGCCGGCGTGCTCCGGCTGCCGGAGGGCTGGGCTGTGGCGTTCAAGATCGAGTCTCACAACCATCCATCGGCCGTCGAACCGTACCAGGGGGCGGCTACCGGCGTTGGGGGCATTCTTCGCGACGTATTCACGATGGGTGCCCGGCCAGTCGCCCTGCTCAACAGCCTCCGTTTCGGGCCACTGGAGGAGCCTCGCAACCGGTATCTCTTCGCCGGAGTCGTTCGAGGAGTTGGCGACTATGGTAACTGCGTCGGGGTACCTACCCTGGGCGGAGAAGTGGGGTTCGCCCCCGGCTATACCGGGAACCCTCTGGTCAACGCCATGTGTGTCGGCCTGCTCCGGGAGAAGGACCTGATCAGAGCGGCAGCGCACGGTGTGGGAAATGTGCTGCTGGCTGTCGGAGCTCGGACCGGCAGAGACGGGATCCATGGTGCCAGCTTTGCATCCGAGGAGCTTTCGGAGCAAAGCGAGGCTCGGCGTCCCCAGGTTCAGGTTGGCGATCCGTTCACGGAGAAGCTTCTGCTCGAAGCCAGCCTGGAGCTGATCACCTCAGACCTCATCGTTGCCATTCAGGACATGGGTGCGGCTGGTCTCACCAGCTCGTCAGCCGAGATGGCCGCGCGTGGTGGCGTCGGCGTGGAGATCGATACTGCGCTGGTGCCTACCCGCGAACCGCGGATGACGCCCTACGAGATCCTGCTATCCGAGTCCCAGGAACGGATGCTCATAGTGGCGGAACCTGATCGCGTGGCCGAGATCCAGGAGGTCTGCGCCCGCTGGGAGCTGACCGCCACTCCCATAGGCCAGGTGACGGATGATGGAATCTTTCGGGTGAGGCACGGCAGCCATGTCGTCGCAGCCATTCCCGGCCAGCGCCTGGTGGAGGACTGTCCCATCTACCACCCAGCGGCGGAGGAGGGAGAGCAAGCCCGCGCACGCCGCTCCACCATAGATCCCGCCGCCCCGGTGGCCGACCTCGAGGGCGCACTCGAGATGCTACTCGACGAGCCCAACATTGCCAGCAAACGCTGGGTGTACGAGCAGTACGATTCGACCGTTCAAGCATCCACGGTCCTCCCGCCAGGCTCCGATGCGGGCGTGATCCGCGTCCCGGGCGCCCGCTTCGGATTGGCGATGACTGTCGATTGCAACAGCCGCCTCGTTGCCCTCGACCCATACGAAGGGGGAAAGGCCGCGGTGGCTGAGGCGGCTCGGAATGTGGCCTGTACCGGAGCACGGCCGCTTGGGGTGACCGACTGCCTCAACTTCGGGAACCCTGAAAAGCCCGAGGTTTTCTTCCAGTTTCGAGAAGCCGCGCGCGGCATTTCGGATGCGTGCAGGGTCTTCGGCACGCCGGTGACCGGCGGCAATGTTTCCTTCTACAATGAGAGTCCGGCAGGGGCGATCGATCCCACCCCGACGATCGGAATGGTCGGGCTCCTCCGGCGAGTCGAAGACCGGGTAGGCAGTCACTTCGACTCACCCCGGGATGAGGTTTTCATCCTGGGAGACACCAGCGGCATTCTGGGCGGCTCGGCGTATTGGGCCGAAGTTTGTGATTTCGTCGGGGGAGATCCCCCGGCCGTGGACCTGGAGGCGGAGCTCCAGCTGCAGCGCTTCCTCGTGGCTGCAGCGGAGCAGCACCTGCTCCGCTCGGCCCATGACTGCTCCGAAGGCGGTCTTGCCGTGACACTGGCCGAGGCAGCGGTAGGCGGGCCCTACGTGCCCGGGAGCCTTGGAGCCAATCTCGATCTCACCGGCTACGCGCCGGACGTCCCGGTCGACGGCGTGCTTTACGGCGAAGACGGCGCCCGGGCAGTGATCACCTGCGCTCCCCAGCACGCCCAACGCGTGATCGCGCTGGCAAATGAACTCGGGGTGCCGGTATTTCACGCGGGCAGGGTCGAAAGCGCCGGGATGCTGGAACTGCAAGTGGGTGGGCAACTGTTCTCCTGGAGCACTGATGCACTTCGAAGGATCTACTCAGAAGCTATCCCGCGGCGGATGCAGCACACCGACGTGGATCGTGCGGTAGGAGTGTAAGGATGTGTGGCATCATAGGTGTTTCCGGTCTACCCGACGCGGCCCGGCTGGCTTATCTGGGGCTATACGCCCTCCAGCACAGAGGGCAGGAGAGCGCGGGGATCGTCACGATCGACCGTGACGGAACGGCTCGCTCGCACCGCGGGATGGGACTGGTCTCCGAGAACTTCGACGATCAGAATCTCGCTGGATTGACCGGCGACGTAGCCGTTGGGCATACCCGCTATTCAACCACCGGCAGCACCGTTCTGGCGAATGCCCAACCCTGTAGCGTGAACACCCGCTGCGGCCCGCTCGCCATTGCGCACAATGGCAACCTCATCAATGCGGGCACCATCAAGCGGGACCTGGTCGCGCGCGGCGCCATCTTCACCGGATCCAGTGATACCGAAGTCCTGGTACACCTGATCGCGCGGTCCGCGGCGCCAACGGTCGAGGACCAGATCCGCGACGCACTGGAACAGGTTGACGGTGCCTATAGTCTCGTCATCACTGTAGGGCGCACCATGTACGCCGTGATCGACAGCCGCGGCTTCCGGCCGCTCGTGATCGGCCGACTGGGCGGCGGGATCGTCGTGGCGTCCGAGACCTGCGCTCTGGATCTGATCGGAGCGTCGATCACCTGCGAGCTGCGGCCGGGAGACTTCGTTCGGATCGAGGAGGGACAGGTCACTCACCTGCCCCGCCTTGCACCCCGTCCGGTCAGCCGGTGTGTCTTCGAGCTGGTGTATTTCGCCCGGCCGGACAGCACCGTGTTCGGAAAATCGGTCGATGCCGTCCGCCGGGAATTGGGACGGCAGTTGGCTCGGGAGAAGCCCGCGCCCGGCGGCGAGGTGGTCTTCAGTGTTCCGGACAGCTCCAACGCGATGGCTCTCGGCTTCTCCGAGGCTTCAGGCATCAAGCTGGAGTATGGCTTGATCAGAAACCACTATGTCGGACGTACCTTCATCAATCCTACCCAGGCACTCCGGGTGGCCAAGGTAAAGATCAAGTTCAATCCGGTGCGTGAGGTGATACAGGGCAAGTCAGTCGTCGTGGTGGATGACAGCCTGGTACGCGGAAATACCAGCAAGGAGCTGGTCCAGATGATCCGCGCCGCGGGTGCGCGGGAGGTACATCTCCGGCTTGGCTCGCCACCGATCACGGGACCCTGCCACTACGGCATCGATACGCCGACCCGCGAGGAGTTGATCGGCGCCACCCATTCCATCGAAGAGATCCGTCAGTTTCTCGGGGTGGACAGTCTGGGCTATCTGTCGCTCGACGGTATGCTGACGGCAGCGGGTAAAGACACCGGGTTCTGCCACGCTTGCTTCTCCGGCAATTACCCCACCACCACCCCGGACGACCTGGTTCAGCTGCGGCACGCCACCCCGCTTATCGCCGCTCCCGCATGAGCGGTCCCTACACCCAGCCGCTGGTCTACTTCTTCGGTCAGGGCCGGGCCGACGGCACCGCTGCCATGAAGGATGTCCTCGGTGGCAAGGGCGCAGGCCTCGCCGAGATGACGACTATCGGGATTCCGGTTCCTCCCGGCTTCACTATCGCCAGTAATCTCTGCCTCCACTATCTCGAGAGCCATCAGTTCCCCAAGCGTCTGCAGACGCAGGTAGAGAACGCGCTTCAACGGCTGGAGAGCGCTACCGGCAAGCATCTGGGCGACGGAGACAACCCGTTGCTGGTGTCGGTCCGATCGGGGGCTGCGGTGTCGATGCCGGGGATGATGGAGACAATCCTGAATCTGGGCCTCAACGATGTCACCGTTGAGGGGCTCACCCGGCAAAGCGGGAATCCGAGGTTCGCGTGGGACTCGTATCGGCGCTTCGTTCAGATGTATGGAAGCGTAGTCTTCGATTTGTCCAGAAAGCCGTTCGAGCAGATCCTCGAAGAGTACAAGCACCGGTGCGGGATCGAGCGCGACATCGATTTGCCGGTCGAGGAGATGCAGGCGATCGTCCGCAGCTTCAAGCAGCACGTTCGTCAGGAATCAGGGAAGGAATTTCCCGAAGAACCGCTCGACCAGCTCTGGGGCGCCATCGCGGCTGTCTTCGAGAGCTGGAACACACGGCGTGCCATCGATTACCGGAAGCTGCACGACATCCCGGACTCCATGGGTACGGCGGTCAACATCGTGGCCATGGTGTTCGGAAATCTGGGAGAAGACTCCGGTACCGGTGTGACCT
>DATFFX010000393.1:0-3163 GCA_035249825.1 Gemmatimonadales bacterium
GAAGGAGTGGGTAAGCGGGTAAGCGGGTAAGCGGGTAAGCGGGTAAGCGGGTAAGCGGGTAAGCGGGTAAGCGGGTAAGCGGGTAAGCGGAACGGAAAGTACTAATAGTCTTCATCTGAGCCCTTCGACAAGCTCAGGGTAAACTCCGCGAAGGACCTATGCAGCTTGGTTCCATAACTTCGCTGAACCGGTCCCCTTGAGCTGCGCTCAGGGCAGCCTCTCGTTGCACTCGGGATGAAAATATTTCTTACTTCCCCGCTTACCCGCTTACCCGCCTACCCGCCTACCCGCCTAGAACAGCTTCACCGTCACCGGGATCTTCCCGGGGTGCTTCGCCAATTCGTCCAGCAGGTGTTTCATCCCTTGCGACAGCTCACGGATGTCGTAATAGAGCCCGCTGTCCGTCACGAATTTGCCCAACGTACCCTGGCCCCGGTTCATGCCGGCCAGCAACGTGTCGAGTCTGCCGCTCGTGGCAGTCAACGCAGTGGTCATGGCGGTGAGATTGGCGCTCAAGGTGTCCACCCGGAACGAGGCGAGCGTGCTGTCGAGGCGGTTGCTGAGCTGGCGGAACGTGGCCATGGTTTTCGTGAGCTCGGCGGTTGGCCCCTCATTCGGGTTGGCATAGATCTGCATCGTACGCTGGGCAGCCTTGAGGGTGGCTTCCAGCGCCGTCAGGGTCGAGCGGAGCTGCTGGCCGGTCTCCTCGTTGACGATGCTCTGCGCGCCCAGAAGAATGCTGTCAGCCCGCTCCGCCAACAGGGTGGCTTTTCCAGTGAGGCCCAGATCCTGGCTGCCGAGAATCACTCGCCCAGCGGGCAGAGGCTCGGCCGCGCTCCCGGGATCGAAGTCCACCGCGTAGTCACCCACCAACGTTACTGAAACGATCTCGGCGCTCGCGTCGACTTTGGGCCTGATGCTCGGGGGCAGGCTCACCACAACGAGCACCTTTCCCACGTCCTGGAATTCGATCTGGGTCACCTTGCCGACGGTTACTCCGGAGATCCGGACTGGTGATGCCCGCTTGAGGCCGCTCACGTTCTCGAATTGCAGCCGCACCAGGTTGTCGGACCCGATCGATCGGCCGCTCAGCCACATCGTCCCAAATACAAACACCAGAATGGCGACCAGGACGATCGCTCCGACGGTTGCTTCACGCGAGTAGCGCAGATCCATGGAGCTCAGGCCGCGAAAGAGGGGTTATCGAAATCACGCTCGAGGAATTCCCGCACCTTGGGGTTCGACGAGGCGAGAAATTCCTGGGGAGTTCCCTGCATCACGACCATTCCCTCGCTCAGAAGGGCCAGCCGGTCGGCAACCCGGAATGCACCGCGCACGTCATGCGTCACCATGACGCTGGTCACCCCCAGCTCGTCATCCAGCCGCTGCACCAGGCTGTCGATGATGTCCGCGTTGACCGGGTCCAACCCCGAGGTTGGCTCGTCATACAACAAGTACTTCGGCGCCCCGGCAATGGCCCGCGCAATGCCTACCCGTTTCCGCATGCCGCCGGAGAGCTGCGCAGGATACTTGTCGATGGTGTCGGGGGGCAGGTTGACCAGCCGGACGCACTCGGCAATCCGCTCGCGGCAGTAGTCCAGATCGGCGTACTTGCTCTCCTCGGTAATCCCGAGACGAACGTTCTCGAACACATTCATGGAGTCGAACAACGCTCCGTTCTGGAAGACGTAGCCTATCCGGGAGCGAAGCTCCGACAGCTCCTTCCGCTTGAGCGTGGTCACGTCCTTGCCGTCCACCAGAACCGTCCCGCTGTCGGGCTTGATCAGGCCGATGATGTGCTTGAGCAGAACGCTCTTGCCGGTTCCCGACGGTCCGAGGAGCGCTACCGTCTCGCCTTCTCGTACCTCGAAGTCGACCCGGTCCAGCACCACCTGTTTGCCGAATTGCTTGTGCAGCCCACGAATTTCGATCATTGGTTGAGCAGCAGCCGGGTAAGAACGGTGTCGAGAACTAGAATGAGAACGGAGCTGGTGACTACTGCCGTGGTGGTGGACCTTCCTACCCCTTCGGCGCCTTGCTGGGTGTTGAACCCCATGTAGCACGCTATGACGGTAATCGAGCCGGCGAAGAAGAATGCCTTGATCACGGAGTAATACGCATCCCACGGCCGCCAGTAGTACTGGGCGCCATAAATGAAGTCGGCATCGGTCACCGGCAGCACCGCCTTCACCGACAACCAGCCGGACGCCACGCCGGACAGATTAGCCAGCACTGTCAGGGCCGGGATCATGATGAGCCCTGCCAACACCCGGGGTATGACGAGATGGGAGGCAGGTGAGCGTCCCAGGCTCTCCAGCGCGTCGATCTGTTCGGTCACCCTCATGGTCCCGAGCTCTGCGGCATATCGGGCCCCGATTCGCCCGGCGAGAATCAGCGCGGTCAGGACTGGTCCGAGCTCCAGGATGATCGAGGAAGTAACCAGGGTGCCCACAACGTAGTACGGGATGCTGCCGGTGAATTGGTAACCGGTTTGCAACGCGGTGACCGCGCCGGCGAAAGCCGAGATCAGAAGGACGATGAAGAGACTGCCGGCACCGATGTTCCACGCCTCTATCATCATCCGGGGCCACCAGATCCGCACCTCGTTGAGGCCCCGAAAGGCCTCGACCATGAAAAAGCTCAACCGGCCGATATGGGAGAACCCATCCAGAACCCAGCGTCCTACCGCTGCGAGTGGGTTAGTCATCCCTGGCAGAAAGCCGTTGGTCGGGATACGAGGAACAGGAGGATCGGTCCAGGTAAGGGGTTAAAAGAAGGTAACCATGTTTCTATCCTCGGCGAAGCGAGGCTCCGGCTACTTTCAAGCGTGTCCCGCACCTTCTCCCATGCTACCGACTTCCGGCGGCGCCTGCTGCGCTGGTTCCGATGCCATGGCCGGGACCTCCCCTGGAGGCGCACTCGCGACCCCTATCGCGTGCTGGTTTCGGAGTTCATGCTGCAGCAGACCCAGGTATCGCGCGTCGAGAGCTACTATCATCGGTTTATCGAGCAGTACCCGTCGATCGAGTCCCTGGCAGCCGCGCCGGCTGCCAGAGTCCGGGAGAGCTGGGCCGGACTGGGTTACTACCGCCGTGCCGCCAACCTCCATCGCCTGGCCCAGGAAGTGGTGCGAGACCAGAAAGGGGTGCTCCCCTGCGACCCG
>DATFFX010000394.1:0-6703 GCA_035249825.1 Gemmatimonadales bacterium
CAGCAACCACCTCGCCGGCTTCGCGGCTTGCTACGATGTCGAACAGGAGTACCGATACCAGGGTCGCCGTCAGGATGAGATCGGCGTTGAGATCCGGGCGAACCTGGGTGTAGTTGAGCGCGAGGGCCACAGCAATGCCTCCCTGAGCCAGGAGAGCGCGTCCGAGTCGGGGAGTGTTGAGCTCCGGCGGTGCCAGCACCCCCCCGGCGACCCACCCGCCCAGGAACCGGGCACTCAGCCGGACGACGACAAAAACCGGAGCGACGAACAGAAGCTGTGGAGAGCTCGGGCTCCAGGCGGCACCGGCGAAGACGAGCAGCGCGAGATACACCGGACGCTCGGTGTTCAGCAGCAGCCGGGTGACATCGCGGTGGGCGCTGCCGCTATTCGCCAGTATGAAGCCGAGTACCAGGTTGGTGAATATCGGAGAGAGGTTGAGGTAGTAACTGGCTCCGCTGGCAACGACGATGGCGCCAGCCAGGGCCACGAAGAGTCTACTGTCGCTTTCTACCTCATGGAGGTGACCCCGAGGACCGAGAAAGAGGTGAAAGAGCACACCGCTTGCCACCCCCACGGCCAGGTTGATGACCGCCCATTCCGTGGCGGTTGGCGGACGCACCTCCAACGAAACCTGTCCCAGATGAAAAATCGCCAACAGCAGTCCGAAAGCCGCCACACCGACCAGCGCGTCAATCCTGGCGGTAAGCTGAAGCACCGGGAAAATGGGAGACTGTCCTGCCTTCCTACTGAAGGCATCGATTGCAGCGCTGGAGCTCAGCGTTGCAACGGCAGCTAGCGTGACCGCCTGCACCGTAGCCTCGGGCCAGGGATAACCCAGGATCTGGTGAAAAAGAGCCAGAAGTGCCGCCAAAGCGCAGCCGAAGGTGACGAGTGCCTCACCGAAGGCCATGCGGAGGTGCGAGGCCTCGATGATGGCCATCGAGGGCAGCCGGAAATACGTCCCCAGCAGCATGCCCAGCCAGCCCAGTGCCAGGCTCACAATGGGAGTGAGATCCTGCACCTGTTCAGCACCGAGCAAACCGGTAACCCGGGGTCCCAACAGGAAGCCGATGACGACGTACTCGGCCCCACCCACATAACCAAAGCGATCTCGCAGTCGGTCAAAGACGAGATACGCCAGGATGTAGCCCACGGTGATGACGGCGAGGGCGGCGAGCGTTGTCTGCATGTGCTCCCATGCTAGCGCCCTCTGAAGGCGGTGACTAGATGGTGATGCACGACACGGTGACGTGCGAGCAGCGTTCCTTACGTTGTCGTCCGCTGCTTCAGCCACAACTCACGCCGGCCGCGCCCGGACTCTCCTGGAATGCGGACGCCTGGAAACAATTGAGACGAAGGAGACCCCCATGGCGACGAAGCTCAAATCCCTGGATGATCTGCTCATCCATGAGCTGCAGGACATCTATCATGCCGAAGGACAGATCGTGAAGGCGATGCCTAAGATGATCAAAGCGGCAAACCATCCCGAGCTTCAGGCCGCCTTCGAAGAGCACCTCGAGCAAACCGAAGGTCAGATCGAGCGTCTGGACCAGGCATTCAAGCTGTTGGGTATGCCGGCGAAGGGTAAGAAATGCGAAGGTATGGCGGGTCTGATCGAAGAGGGTAAGAAGATGATGGAGGAAGACGCTGATCCGGCCGTGATGGACGCGGCGCTCATTGCGGCGGCCCAGAAGATCGAGCACTATGAGATCGCAAGCTATGGTTGTGTCTGCACCTATGCCGAAATGCTGGGGTACGAGCAGGTGCACGACCTGCTGGGGCAGAACCTCGAGGAGGAGGAGACCACTGACGAGCGGCTCTCGGTGCTCGCTGAGACCGTGATCAATGTAGAGGCGGAGGAGGCCGACGACATCGAGGCTGAGGAAGAAGCATCGAGATAGAAAACCGGCTCTCGGTGCGGAGGGCGGCTCATCGAGCCGCCCTTTTTCGTGGCATCACGCGAGGTCGGACGCCTGCGGCTCAGGGGCGACCAGGCCTGGAGTATCGATTATGACGCGAGCTTGCCGCCGTCTGAGGCGGCTCCTCACCCGAAGCAGGAGTGAGGCGCCAACCAATCCCAGTCCAAGCACCAGACCCCACCAGAGTCCCGGTGGCCCAAGATCCGCCTCGAAGCCCAAATAAATGCTCACCGGAATACCTACCAACCAGTATCCAATGAGGTTCGCTACCATTGGCGCGCGGGTGTCGCCCAGCCCGCGCAACACACCGCCGGCCACGACCTGGGTACCGTCAAAGACCTGGAACACGCCCGCGATTGGAATCAGCATCGCCGCCACCGAAACGACGGCGACATCCCGGCTATAAAGGCCTGCAAGCTGGTGCGGGAGCGTCAGGAAGATGGCACCCGTTACTGCCATAAATGTGACCCCGCACGCGAAGGCGGCACGGGCGGCGCCACGCGCGCCCTCGGGATCGCCCCTTCCCACCGCACGGCCCACCAGCACAGACGCCGCGTCACCGACACCGAGTGGTACCATGAAAGTGAGAGCCGCCAGATTGATGGCGATCTGATGACCCGCCATCTCCCGCATCCCCATCCAGCCCATCATCAACGCGACCAGAGCAAAGGCACCGAACTCGAGGACATGTTGCGCCCCGATCGGTACTCCGAGGCGAAGCATCCGAAGCAAGGGTCGAGGTTGCCAGACTTCAGACCGGATCGGCAGCAGCAGCGGCCCGAGCTGTCCCCGGGCGCCGATCCAGAGCCCTGCCACGAGAAGAACGCGACTGATCGTGGTAGCCCAGGCTGATCCCACCACCCCCATTGCCGGGAAGCCGAGGTGGCCGAAGATCATGACCCAGTTGAGTGCGACGTTGGCGAGGTTTGCGCCCACGATCGCGGCCACGATCGAGCCGGTCCGTCCCATTGCCTGCAGACTTTGGCGAAAGACCACGAACAGCAAGAAGGGGAAAGTCCCCGGTGCGGTCCTCACCGCATACGCCGCCGCCGGCGGAATGACCTCAGCTGGCTGATTGAGGAGGCCGAACATCGGAGCAGCCAACCAAAGAAGGATGACGGCAGGAACCGTCAACAGCGCGGCTATGATGATGCCTCGCTGGACCGCGCGTGCAATCGCGGGCATGTCCCGAGCTCCGACGGCCTGGGCGACGACGGGGTCCAGAACCATCAGCGTGCCGAGTGCGAATACCGCGAGGGTGAAAAAGTACAGATTCCCCAGCGCGACAGCTGCGAGTGCCTGGGCCGAGACGTGGCCCACCATCACAGTGTCAACCACCCCCATCGCCATCATCCCGACCTGGATGATCACCACGGGGATGGCGAGGCGGACCATTGGGCGAAGCTCGGCCCGCCGGGGTAGGATCCGGCCGTTTACGACCATTCTATCGCCACTCAGATGTGGGGGGTGGACTGCGGCCGCCCCTCTGCCGCACTGCTGTTGGCGAGGAGCCGCTCGGTGAAGTCGAGCCGTTCGGCCAGCTCCGCCACCTCGAAACGAAGCGCGCTGAGCTCCTCCAGTACTTCGGCCGAGACCTGCGCCGTGTGGGGCGTCTCAGGATCCCAGCGGGAGACCAGGCGGCCCTCGATATCGCGGAAGGACCCACCAGCGACAAGGATCAGATCGTAAAGGTACCAGACCCCCAAACCACCCAGGGTACAGAGCATCAGCGCGGCAGTGCCGGTCTTGCCAACGTAGAACCGATGCGCGCCGAATGGGCCCAGCAGTGCTGCAAGCGCGAATGCCACGCCACGTGACTTCTCGGACGGATAAGACGAATAATCAGAGGTGTCGCTGGCCGGGCTCATTGGGGGATCCGTGAGAGAAGCACCCAATATCCGTTGCGGGTGCACCAGTGTCTACCGGCTGGGGGCGGCAAGATGAGAGCACATGAGGGTCGGGTTCTCAGGTGGATTCGGGCTGGGTGCCCGGATTGCGCGTCAGCGTTGCCGCAGGTGAGTATTGTTCCTGCCCCTGTGTCAGCGGTCGGCCAGATCGGCCAATCCTGGCCACCCTGAGAGGAGCTCGGGAACTGGTAAAGAATCCCGCACCGCTTGCCGCAATCTTTGCCGGCATAGGCATGATCTACTTTGTCATCGTCTCCCGTGTGATGGGGATCTTCACCTGGCGATCTGGCTGGGAATCGCATGCGGTCACCGCAGCCAACGAGCCCCGCAGATTCTCCTTCGCCGTTACCCTGACGCTGATTGTTGGTTCCGCCTTTATAATCTGGGGCTTGTACAAGTCGATCCGGCGGTAATTGCACGCTGCTCTTGGTGCCGGAGGTGTCCGCGGAGCCGTGGAGCGGCCTCGAGAGAAAATGCGCCCGGCAGGACTCGAACCTGCGACCCACAGCTTAGAAGGCTGTTGCTCTATCCATCTGAGCTACGGGCGCGTGTTGCTACCCAATAACTTAGAAGATTCTTCGGCAGGAGCAACGCGAGTGGTCAGGAGAGTTTTGCTAGCTGCAGCGGTTGCAAAAACGGGCACACGCCAGCTTGGGGCAGAAGGGGTCGATGGCGATCGAGAGCTACGACCGAGCTGACCTCAGAATGAGGTAGACCACACCTACGCAAATCACCATTGCAGCTCCGAATGGGAACAACTGACGATCCTCCCTCCCCTGTTCCGCCTGTGTCAGAAGAGCAGGAAGCTGGCCCGCGAGCACCGCCGGCGAGATAGAACGCAGCTTCCGATGGCAAGCCGGGGTGTTCACGGACTCAGGCTCATGCCTGGTTACATTGGGAAATGCCTGCCCGACGCACAGGCCGGCGCGATTCGCTCTTCCAATTCAGTGACGCCCAGCTCGAGCACTTCGGCGTCCTTCCCCGTGACATTCTTGATCATTGCCTTCTGCTCCGGGGTGAGCTCGATCCGTACCTGCTCCTTGGTTTTCGGCATGCACCCTCCCGCAAAGTGGTAGTTGGCAGTGTAAGATCAAACGGTAGCACGGGAATGGTGAAAAAACCGTGAATCAGGCCGGATTATCATGGGCCTTGCCACTGCCCGCGAGGCTTACGCTGTTGCTCATCGGCCTCGAGTTACGGCACTGACGGTGCCTGAAGGAAGCCCCAGGATACCGTCTGAACCCGCAGGGACTGGCTTTTATGGCCGAGATACGAGATACTTTCAGTAGCCCCCCTGGCAAAATCTGCTGGACATGCGCAAGGTGTCCCGGTTCTGAGGATTCGATGAAACGCTTCTCTCCCGCGCTGTATCCGGTTCGGGCCGCGCTCGCTGAGCACTTCGAGCTGTTCATGACGACCGTGGGCGTACTGATCGCCATCATGATTACGGTGAGCGAGCTTTCGCAAGGCGATCAGGGAATGGCGCTGATCTTCCTGATCTGGCTGCAGGGGTTGATCCTGTGGGCGGTACATCGCCACTGCGTCCTCCGGAGCCGAGCACTCATCGAGAAGATGCGTCTCATGATGCAGGACCGGGTGAACAACCGCCTGACCGTCTGGCTCAGCCTCACCGATGTGCAGGCTCGTGTTGCGGCTGAAGCCGGCCGCGAAGAGCGTGAAGCAGTGTCCCTCGCCGCGGCACGCGCCGTGTCGCTGGAGCTGGAAAAACTCTCCTTCGAGTCTCTCCGAGTCTGGGAGCGGCGTCACGCCCGATTCCTGTCCTCCCGCATGCGCTAATCAGAAGTTTCTGCGGCCGTGCCCGAAACAGCGGGGGCACGGCTTTCGTAAGACTCGGGATCAGGCATGTTCTTCTCTTTCCCGGGAGGTTTGGTGCTGCAACATTCGCTTTTTTTCGTGTCTGCCCTCCTGCTGACTTCAAGCCTCACCGCTAGTCCTCCAAAGCCCGCTCAGGCACCCAAAAACGGTCAGGAACTGATCGCCTTGATGCGCGATCGGTACGTCGGCAAATGGTATCGAACTCTGACTTTCACCCAGAAAACCACGTTTCCGGACGGGAGGGTCGAGACCTGGTACGAGGCACTCGAGCTGCCGGGAAAACTCAGAATCGATATCGCCCCGCTGGATAGCGGGAAGACGCTGCTGTTCCGAAACGACTCACTCTACGTCTTCGAGCAGAAGAAGCTGAAGGCGTCCCAGCCACTGGTGCATCCGCTCATGGTTCTGGGGTTCGACGTCTATCAGGCGCCGGTTGCCGAGACGGCACGCAAGCTGAGTGATCTCAAATACGATTTGTCCAAGCTGCACCAGACGACCTGGCGCGGGCGACCCACTTACGTCGTCGGGGCCGAGGCAGGCGATACGACAAGCCCGCAGTTCTGGATCGACACCGAACGCCTGTACTTCGTTCGCAGCCTGGAGCCGTCGAAAAAGGATTCCACGGTTATCAGCGAGACGATCTTCGATAAGTATGTCCCCTTGGGCGGAGGTTGGCTCGAGATGGAAGTGCTGTTTCTGGCCAATGGGAAGCAGCAGGTCAAGGAGGAGTACAGCCAGCCCAGGGCCAACGTGAAGCTGGATCCCGCCATCTTCGATCCCAGTGCCTGGAGAGCACCGGGATGGGTTGCTGCCGGAGGTAAGCACCAGAAGTAATGCAGGCGCCCCCCGCTAAGTGGGGCTGATCACAGCCGCTTAGGCGCTGGGGCGCAACGTTCTAAGAACGATGCGCCTCGCGACCCTCCGCCCCGTCTATATGGCCGTTACCGGCTTGCTCCTGGTGTGCGCCCGAAGCACGGCACAGGAGCAGCCTGTGCCTTGCTCCTGGTGTGCGCCCGAAGCACGGCACAGGAGCAGCCTGTG
>DATFFX010000395.1:0-3681 GCA_035249825.1 Gemmatimonadales bacterium
ACCTGAAGAATGCCACCGACAGCGCCGTCACGGTGCTGGTACAGGAAGAACGCGCGGGCGAGTGGAGCGTGGTGTCGAGCTCCGTTCCTGCGGAAAAGGTCTCGTCAACCATCACCCGTTTCCGGGTGCGGG
This sequence comes from Gemmatimonadales bacterium, assembly GCA_035249825.1. Lineage (GTDB taxonomy): Bacteria > Gemmatimonadota > Gemmatimonadetes > Gemmatimonadales > GWC2-71-9 > CAVVWJ01. The sequence continues at coordinate 133 of DATFFX010000395.1, forward strand.
TGCCCGCGACCGGTGAGGCGACCCTGACCTATCGGATCAGAGTCATCTGGTGAGGTCGCGCCTCTATGTCATCCTGAGGAGGCGAAGTAGCGGGAGGCTCTTTTGCCTCGCACAGGGAGAGATCCTTTCGGCAGGCTGCGACTCGTGACTCCAGCCCCCGTTACCATCGTTCATCTTTCGGATCTTCACTTCGGCGGCTACGCCGATCTCCAGCAGATCGAGGCACTCGACAGCTTCCTTCCTACGCTCGCTGCCGTAGCGGTGGTCGTCTCCGGTGATTTGACGCAGCGCGCACGGCATGGGGAGTTTCAGGCGGCGCACCTGTTCATGAAGAGGGTGCGAACCTTTGCCCCTCTGCTGGTGGTGCCCGGCAACCATGACATAGAGTGGTGGAAGAGCCCTTTGGGCCTCCTCGGCGAGCGTCGGAAGTACGCCAAGTACATTCGGTACTTCGACGATCTGCGGCCAGTACTCCAGCTGCCCGGAGTAGTGGTAGCAGGTGCGCTGAGCAGCTATGGCGTAGCCTTCGGTTCGCTCACCTGGAAGATCAGGGACCTCGCTGTCAAAGGACACCTGCCCAGGGGGGAGACAGACCGGGTGCAAAAGATCTTCGCCGCCGCCCCGCCCGCCGCCGCGCGGGTGCTCACGTTCCATCATAATGTGCTCGCCGGCGGGCTTTCCCGGCGCATGGGCCTCGCGCGCTGGCGGTCGGTTCACCGGCGGCTGCTGGCCACGGGAGCCGACGTGATTCTGTGCGGCCATGACCATCAGGAAGGGGCCGGCCAGATTCAGGGCGCGCTCGCGGTGAGCACATCCGGAACCCACAGCTCGCGAGTTCGAGGTGGACGCCCGTCGGTCTTCAACCTGATCAGGATCGACTCGCATGCGGTGCACATCCAGCACTTCCGCTGGGAATCGGGGAACCGGCGGTTCATCCCTTCCGACACATACTCATTCGCCCGACAAGGCGCGCCGAAGGTGGCCGTGTCCATCGCCGGTGGCGATCAGGGATTGTGACGGCTCCGGCCCGGAGCAGCGGCGATATCGGCCGGCACAACATGCTGGAGAGCCGTCTCGCCATTCTGGGCCTTCGTGGCACAACGTCCGTCATCTGCCATAACAACCGAACGGTCATGTTGAGCTTCACTCGAACCGGCGTGCTCCGCCTCCATCAAGGCTATGCCTCGGCGCCCGACCGAGTCTTGCGCGCTATCGTGCGATTCCTCAATCCGAGGGTTCCGCGGTCGCTCCGGCGCGCCGCCGAGCGCGAGTTTCTCGCGTTCCCGGTCGAGGCTCACGCGCCATGTCGGCCTCCACCGCGCCAGCAGGAAGGCCCCCGAGTCGGCGACGTGGCGCTGCTCCATCGGCTGGAGAGTCTCCACCAGACTCTGAACGCGGCCCACTTCGGAGGACAGCTGGGGCGAATCAGTATCCGGCTTTCGTCCCGGATGCGGATCCGCCTGGGGGAGCTCGCCGTGGATATCCGGTCGGGCCAGCCGCTCGAGATCACTATCAGCCGCCGGCACCTGGCCCGTCATCCCTGGCCGGAGATCGAGCACACGATGCTGCATGAGATGGTACACCAGTGGCAAGCGGAGACCGGACTGCGCATCGATCACGGCCGCACCTTTCGCCAGAAGGCTCGCGAGGTGGGGGTCCTGCCTGCTGCCAAGAGGACCCTGAACCGGGCTGCGGGCGGGCCAGCCGGAAGTGGAGGGCCTGTCGGTTGACACGGCCACAGCATCGCATTCTTGCGAAAGTGGTCGTTCTGGTGGTGGCGGGAGCAGCGCTGGGACTCACGCTTCTGGATCAGGCGGGCCAATCGGCCGGGATCCGGGTGGTTGCAGCGATCATCCTGCTGCTGCTGGTGGCGGCAGCCTACGAGGTTGGGGCTGCCTTGCTGAGCTGGTTGTTCGACCGTATCCTGCCGAAATCTTCCGCGGGTGAGCCACAGGAGCCGAACTCGGTTCCGGCGCCAGACCTTCGTGGCAGTTGGCGCCAGCTGCGAGCGCCCCAAGCGCTTGTGCTGGTAGGTGCCTACCTGGTTGGACAACTCCTCATCTGGGTTATTCTCGTAGCCGTCGCCATGGTCAGAGCCGGAACGGACGTGAGCTCCTCCGTCGTGCAACGGGAGATTCTACGGCTCGCCCCGGCCGGGTTGATCGTGGCAATGATCGCGGGGAGTGGCCTCGCGGTCCTGGTGTACCGGTTCAAGGTTGGTCCTCATGCTCTGTCAGTCGCAGGAGATGATCTGGGTTGGGGAGGTGTCGAACCGCGGCAGGTGATCCTGGGCGTGGCGGCTGGGCTCGTGATTGCCGGCCTGTATTTGTTCGGCGCTCCATTGCTGGCAGAGGCACCGCGGCCTTCCGACCTCGGTCTCGCGAGCAAGCTCGCGGCAATGGGTGGTGTGGCGCGGGCCGCGTGGGCAGTTGCCGGCGTGGCGCTGGCGCCTGTGATAGAGGAGAGCTTATTCCGCGGAGCCCTGTTCACCGGCCTGGAGCGCAGCTGGGGACGGACGGCCTCAGTGATCGTAACAACTCTCGTTTTTGGCGCCCTCCACCTTCCGGAAGTCGGGGTCTTCTGGCCCGGAGCAGCGGCCATCATGTTGCTGGGCCTCGCCGCGGCGCTCCTGCGGGCGAATACCGGCCGCATCGCACCCTGCATAGCAGCGCATTGCGCCTTCAATCTGGTCATGGTGCTCACGGTTTACGGGGCGGGCGCCTCCGGCCGCTCACCCTGACCTGCCGCTATATTCCTCCAACCACGATGTCTTTCACTCGCACGGGGGTTTGATGGCTACCGCGGCAGCGACATCCCAGTTCACCGGTGTCGATTTTCTGAACCTCGACTCGCTTCTCTCCGAGGACGAACGGGCGGTGCGGGATACCGTGCGCACCTGGGTGGATGAGAACCTCATTCCGGTCATCGGACAGGCCTATATAGAAGGGAAGTTCCCCAAGCAGCTGATCCCTGGTATGGCGGAGCTCGGTCTTTTCGGTGCCAACCTGCCGGAGGAGTACGGCTGCGCCGGGCTCAACAATGTGGCCTATGGGCTGATCATGCAGGAGCTCGAGCGGGGCGACAGCGGAATTCGGTCGTTCGCGTCGGTGCAGGGGGCCCTGGTGATGTACCCGATCCATGCTTTCGGCACCGACGAACAGAAGAAGAAATGGCTGCCATCCTTGGCGTCCGGCCAGGAGATCGGCTGCTTCGGGCTGACCGAGCCGGATTACGGATCGAATCCCGGCGGCATGATCACTACCGCACGTGAGACCAAGGAGGGATGGGTCCTGAACGGTACCAAGATGTGGATCACCAACGGCTCGCAGGCCACCGTATCCATCATCTGGGCCAAGACCGGTGAGACCAGGGATCCCAAGTCGATCCGCGGTTTTATCGTCCCCACCGACACCAAAGGCTACGCGGCCAAAGATCAGAAGGGAAAGCTGTCCCTTCGGGCATCGGATACCAGTGAGATCCACCTCCAGGACGTGCATCTACCCAAGGACGCGCTGCTGCCGAAATCGGGAGGCCTCAAGAGTCCTCTCA
>DATFFX010000396.1:0-2024 GCA_035249825.1 Gemmatimonadales bacterium
GCGACGATCCGCTCCTTGAGCAGCGGATACACCCCCGCAGGCGAGCTGGACCCCGCCGCTTCTGCGGCCTTGGCTTCGATCTCCTTGAGCCGCTTCGCCTTGGTGCTGGAGTTCCATTCATTGGGATCGAACGGGCACTTCCGCTTGTGGAGTGCGGCCGTTTCGGTGGTAAACTTCTGCATGGCGCGCTGGGACTGCTCGGGCGTCGCGTTCTCCGGCAGGTTCATGAGCTCCAGGAGCTTCATCGCCTCCTCCGAGGTGGCGACCTGGGCCCCGCAAGCATTGTATTGCTCTTGCGTGGGATACTTCGCCAGCAGATCGCGGAACTCTTTCTGCAGCGCGATTTCGGCTCGGAGCCCACGAACCAGGCCCTCCAGCACAGGCTCGGTGATTTCCACCAGGTCGCCCCCGAAGGACGGGCCGGCCTGAGCCTCGACGCTGGGTAAGGGCGTGAGGGTCGCGCAGGCGACAAGCAGCCACCCACAGATTCCGGTTCTGGTCATCTTAAGTCGTCTCATTGAATGGGTTGATGGGAACGCCTGCTCAGGGAACCATGCGGGTTACGCGGAGACCCCAGGCTGTTTCGGGACGCTTGGGCGGGAAGTAGCCCATCCGGAGCCGCGGAATGCCGTTGAGCACAAACGCCGCGTTGCTGGCGATGGGCTGCCCGTCCGGCGAGCCACCACTGCCCCCGCCGGGATAATCCTGCCGGATCTCGTTCATGTCGGCGGTTGTGCAGGTGCCATCGACCGTGTGGCTCTGCTGCGGCCGGATGACGGGCCTGGCCTTGAGGTAGGCTCCCGCGCCCGCGTCGCCATGTACGGTAATCTCGATGTCCATCGCAGCTGATCCGCTCAGCGTGGCGACGCACCAGATCAGCTCGTCAGGCGCCGAGCTCTTTGGCCGGCTCTGGCAATAGTCGATCGCCGTCATCCGTTTCACCGTCCCGGTGTACAGCACATCCTCATCCGTCGCCCTGGCGGGCTCGATGCCCTCGACGCTCCCGACCAGCGAGTCGTAACCCAGCGCATTCACCTTGACGTCGCACGGGGCAGCCTCCGCCAGCCCGGTATAGCCCGTGTAGGCGAGCTGTACGTCGTATCGTCGCTTGACAGCCTGGTTCGCGGACGGTGGCGCCGGGCTCGGGTGCGGCGCCTTCTCCAGAGGCGGCTGCGCCGGGGTGGAGACCAGAACAAGCAGCACGGCAATCGGAGCCAGTAGTTTGACGGGGGTCATCCTTCTACGATTATCCTTTCGCGACTAAGGTGGAAGCAGGCTATTGGCGCACACGATGGCATACGACCAGTTATCCGTGTATTGGCCCTTTGTCACCAATTGCTCGGTCGGCAGGTTCGCAATGCAAAACTTCACTACGCTGCCGGCGGGCAATGAGAGCGAGTAAGGCGGCCCGAGCACTCCGCCTTCCGCCATGACGGCATAAGGCGGCTCGGAAGCTCTGACTATTTCGGTGTGGTACAGCGAATAGGCGTAGCCGACAAAGACCGTCGGCGGAGAGCTCGCGACCAGAATCGTTGCCCAGTAGATGTTCGTCTGCACCATGCCTGGATTGGGAATCCGATCCCAGTTCCAGGTCAGCTTGTTCCCGCGAACTTGTTGTCCATCCCGCGTCGTGACCGTCGTGGTTCCGCCGATCGTCACCGTCAAGTTCGGCACTGGGGGCACATGCACGCCGATATTGGTGGCATCCACCTGGAGATCGGTGACCGTCCCGGGCTCACTGCTGGAGCCATCGGAGAACACCGCCTCGACCCAATACCTGGCTCCGGGGTCCGGGTCGAGTGCCATCATCTGCTGGTATTGAGGGAGCAGCCTGGAGGCGTCCGTACTGCTGACCGTCGCGCGAAGTACGCCGGGCTCATTGGCAGTGGCCATTCGGTAGATTCGATAGGCGGTTGCGTTGGCAACCGGGGTCCAGAGGACCATCGCTCCCCAGCCGAACTGTCCGATGCTGAAGATGGCCACGGTCTGGTCCGGACCGGGTAACCGCATACCTGCTCCGGCGA